>JAKAPY010000210.1 GCA_021811925.1 Thermoplasmata archaeon
ATAGGTGCTCCCCCTCTCGATCTTCATGTACCATTCGATCATCCGGAGCAACTTCCCTTTCATGTAGCCGTCGGAGCACATGATTGCAGTCCAGAGCTCACCGCGCCGTAGCTTGCGAATTGCCCAAAGGAAATGATAGAGGAAATCGTTGACTTCCTCGCCATAATCCTCCTGTGAAACAATTAAAGTCTGAGATTTGCCTGCTGCGCTTGTCGGTGCTGAAACGTATTGATCAAACTCTTCCAAATGCGCCAGGCCCAATTCATCCTTGATTACTCTGAATCCGCGCCTCAGAACATCCATTATTCCGCCCGAATCATCATGCCCCTCGGAACTGCCGGTAATGATTGAAACTGGCAATATTGCAAAGTCTACATCCACGCCATTGTCAAAAAGAACCCTTCTCTCGTTCTGTCTCCCAGTTGCAGTTTTTTCGATGAATGTTATTGATGGGGTCAATCCGGTGATTTCATGCAGCCAAGTTGCGTCGGCCAGATACTTATCTGGCGTCTCTGTCAGCAGCACCATGTCAATGTCTGACCACTTATCTGCCGGGGCAATAGGCCTCGCCTGGCTGCCAATCAGGATAGAGAATTTGATATCGCCCTGGTCCCTTATGTAAATGGCCACTTTGTCCAGCGTGAATCTGAGTTCCCCGTCACCTGAACCCGGAAGGCTCCCTTGCATAGACGCTTAACTCACTGCTCTGCCTTAAATCTGCTCAAGCGCATAATTGCAGTTTCATTGCCCAGGCACCAGGAATCTGAAAACTTTCATGGTGTCAGGGATCTGCTTGCAAAGCGCAATCGTTACCGTTCTCGAGAACTATTCTGCTTCACTGCTTCAACGATGAGCGCTTTTATTCTCCTTTGGATTGAGAGTGCATCATTTTGTAGCAGTCCCAGTGTGCCCGAATTGATGGCAGCGGCAGCGCCGAATGCATCATTGCATTCCTTATCTTCTCCGGCTGGCGTTTCAGCCTGCCCATGGTGCCCTTTACCATGCCCTTCATCTCCCCGATTGTATCGGGGCACCAGTTGGACAGCTCCTGATACTTCAGTATATTCCATATCTGCTCGTCTGGATTGAGTTCAGGTGCGTAAGCAGGGAATCTCCTCGTGTACAACCGTTCCCTCTTCTCACGCAGGAACTGTTTCACGTCCTTCTGCCGATGAGGACCGCCGTTGTCCCACAGCAGCACTATGCTGCCCTCTATCTCCTTCAGAAGATATCCCAGGAATTGAATTATCTCAGTACCGGTGATGTTCTCCGTGTGTACCCTGAAATAGAGTTCCGCTTCCATGCTCACTGCGGATATGAGCGACAGCTTGTTCCGCTCCCCTTCCTTCACCCTGATGACAGGCCTGGCGCCCGAGGGTGCCCATGTGCGCCTGACATTCGGTCTTGACTGCACACAGCTCTCATCCAGGAACAGCACAGTGGCATTCTTCCTTCTCGCAAAAACACGTATCTTCGGCCACTCCTTCTTCAGCCACCCGTTCACAAAAACATCGTTCCTCTCTTTCGCGACATGCTGCGGAACCTGGGAGGAGAAACCCAGATCCCGCAGCACCCTCCAGACATGAGTGACATTGTATTCGACGCCGAACTCCTGTCTGATCACCTCCGCCACCCTCTTCAGTGTCCAGAGGTCTGTGGGATAGCCTCTGGCAAGTGCGCCATTCACGAGTATTTTCATCAACGCCTGCCTCTGCTTCACTGACAGCTTCGAAGGCTTGCCTGGCGGCTTGACATCCTTCCATGAGCCGCTGCCGCCGTTCTTCATTCTCTTTTCCCATCTTCCGACTGTATTCCAGCTCACTTCGAGCGTACGTGCGATGTCCGCCTTCCTTGCACCCTTACGGAGAAGTTCGTACCCTTTCCTTCTCTTCCATTCCCTCTCTGAAATGCTCCTTTTCCCCGATGACTTCCTGACATCCCTGGTCATTGAATGGTATATGCACAAGGCAGCATTTGCAATTAATTATTCAAATAAAGTCATTATAACACAATCTCATTCCAAAGAGCTATAATTGCCCAGCATAGATTATTGGGGATTCACTGGCGCGGAAGTGAGACCATAGAGCATTCCAACAACTGGAAGCTCACCATAATCACACCAAATCGGATGTTGAGTTTCTGGCTGATCGTAAATTCAAAAAATCGAAAGTTAATCTTGTGACATCCATATTTGCGCATCATAATGTGATAGCCTATGGCTAAAGCGACTGACACATTGAAACAGAAGTATGAATCATGGGATGCCATTCATGACTTAGTGTTGTTCGAAGAGCTATACTGTTCTTCTAAGGATTTCGACAATAACCTGACAGCAATCTCTTTCGTTGTGGAGTATGTCCCTCAACAGTATTCCAGTGGTTTCCTCGAGGTCGTTCGACAAATACACGAGCAGTTGATCAATGGCAAGGGTGTGTATGCGGATATCCTCGTGATTCCACTTCTTATTTCAACTCCGACATTCAACAGATCCGGCACTGAAACAAACGATAGAGAAATGCAGAAGGTTTCGTGGTTCATACCCTGCGTAATACTCACAAGGGTGGCGTACACACAGTTCTTCCACGGTAGCAAAGATGCCAGGATTTGGTGGTGTTAGGTGCTCTGTTTAATGAATGGTTTCTCGAGATGGCATGTGCCTTCTCGACCTGTCTCTTGCCCTGCTTCCACAATCTTCACATCGTTTTTGTCACCATGCCTTCTCCATAGCATTTGATAATATCATATGCCCACATTCTCTGGATGGCTTCCGCTGTAAGCCCTCTCCCGGATGTGGCCATCAGGTTCTC
>JAKAPY010000030.1 GCA_021811925.1 Thermoplasmata archaeon
AGGATGTGCCGGGAGATGTATAACCCGGATGAGAAGCCGCAACTGCACGAGACCTTCGAGCAGTACAAGAATAACAGGGGGAGCACGATCAACCACTTCCACGAAAAACTCCTGCTCCTCAGGGATCTGATGAACACAGACGCAGCCAAGAGGATGTCTGCCGAAAGGCATAATTTTATGCTCGAGTTCCTTGACAGATTCAGCAATGAATGGGAAGGTAGACTGTAAAGAAAGCGGAGTATGAACTGGATGCCTGAAACAAACATAATACATGAAAGAACGTGCCTCGTGGTCATCGATCTGCAGAAGGGAATCACTTCCGGGCAAGTATTCCCCCGGAACGCTTCAGAAGTGATAGAGAACGCATCTAAGATTGCAGATGAGTTCAGGAAAAGAAAGATGCCTGTCTTTCTTGTTCATGTGAAGGGTACTCCGCCTCTGGGACTCAGACCCGACACCGATTCAAAACAGAGCCTGCCCGAAATGCCACCGGACTGGGCCGATATTGTCCCCGCGCTTGGACCGAAGGAAGGGGACGTTGTAATTATGAAGAGACAATGGGGCGCATTTTACGGGACGGAGCTGGAGATGCAACTCAGGAGGAGGGGCATCACCACAATCGTGCTTTGCGGAATTTCCACAAACATAGGAGTGGAGAGCACGGCCAGGTTCGCGTACGAGTACGGATTCAACCAGATCTTCGTGGAGGATGCAATGGCGTCAAGATCAGCCGAGGAACATGCTTTCACTGTCAAGACAACATTCCCGAGAATGGGAAGGGTGAGGAGCACTTCTGAAATACTGAGCGCCTTGGCACGTTAAGGATTGACCTGCACGGAGGCACACGGGAACGGAGCACGCTACAATTAAATACAACGGTCAGAAATAAACAGACAGGGTCTCAAATGGTAGAGGTAAAGGAGCTCGCGGCCAAGGCGCTTGAACTGCAGAAGAAGGGATTGAAACCAACAGAGATCGGTGACGAGTTGCACCTGACCGTTGACACGGTCCATTACCTGCTGGAGGAAGGGCCCGAAGGAACGCTGCCTCCGTCCGATGTGAAAATAGGATGGCGATCTCTTGGCGTGAGCCCCCACAGAATGTGGCTCATCGGTGAAATACTTGCCGACATGGCGAACGAGGAGCTTGCCAAGATGAACCTGAAGGCCGACTCTGTTGCTGGAATTGCCCTCAACGGAGTCGGGTTTGCGAACACAATAGCGCAGATACTTGAAGCAGAATTGCTTGTTTACAGGCCGCCCGCCGAGAGGACCAGCTCCGGTGGTGCCTTCAGCTCCAACTATGCATCGCCAAAGGGCAAGAAGGTCGTTGTTGTAGACGACGTGCTGTCCACTGGCCATGCGATGGAGTCTGCTGTGAACGACATACGGGCCGGTGGAGGCGAGCCGGTCGTTTGCCTCGTGATTGTCAACAAGAGCAGCCTTGACGAAATAGGTGGCGTCAGGCTCAGGGGAATAATAAGGGCAAGATCGGTCGGCGGGACGATTCTCGGCGGTGGTCCGCTCAGGTCGTTCGCGTACAAGTGACCCGCTTGGGCACACAGATTAATAGCCGTGAAATATTACCATTTCCAAGCGGAGCGTGTTTACCCCTTGCCTTGAAGACTGCCTCACGGAAGGACGGGCATGCCGCAACTGCATGCAGCAGGCTGGCTGCACGGGGGCGGTATCCTGATTAGCGTTATCTCCGATGATTTCAGGTTCTCTTACGATGTTGCAAACAGGCTGAAACGATTCGGCGCTCCTTTTGAGCACGTGGACCCGGGGCAGGGCATACCGAAAGGGACAATGGTTATCATCAAGAAGGGGCAGCCCAGGGTGATAATGGAAGGAAGCAGGTTCACGATCTACGGCGAACCGGAGGACACAAGTGTCAAGGCCTGGCTTGTTTCGGGGGGGCTGACGGACTGGAACAGGGACGTATTCATAGGCATAGATCCGGGCGAGACCCCCGGCATAGCTATTTTTTCAGGAAACGCGAGGATAACGACTGCGCTTGCACCAACTCCCGAAAGCGTTGCATTCTATACGAGAACACTTTCCCAGCTTGTGGGGAAAAAGCACGTGAACGTGCGCATAGGCGATGGCGATCCGACGAACAGGGACAGGACCATACGGGCAGTCTGGTCCACCTGCAATCAGGTGGAGATGGTGGATGAAAGGAGGACAAGCAAGCAGGCAGGTTCGGACGAGGAGGCAGCCTCCCTCATCGGTATGACGAAGGGGGAGATTGTGAAGGAAAGGCCGGATGTCATTCCATCAGAGGGGGAATTGAGGAACATACAGCGCAAGAGCAGGCTCCAGAGCGGTGGCCACACCACAATATCCCGCCTTCTCGCCGAATCAGTTGCCAGGGGAGAGAAGTCAATGGAGGAGGCAATAGGACTGCAGAGGCGAGCGGAAAAGGGCAGGAAGCCATCAGAATAGGTGCTCTTCCGTCAGCCTGCTGGGCCCGCCCACGGTGCATTTCATTGTCTTTATACCGAGGGCCCTTATCCTCTTATCAACCTCACCAACCGTTCCAGGGGTGCAGTTCACATACGCGGTTGCGCCTGTGTCGACTGAGAAGTAGCACTCTGTTCCCTGCTTCCTCATTGCCCTTACTTCACCGATGACGGAGAGTGTTTCGGGTTTCCAGAATATCATGCCCGAGGGTCCGCTCATTGTGACTGCATGGAGCATGAGAGTGTCGGCCTCGGCCAGACTGCCGATCCTGGTGATATCGCCTGCCCTTATTGCCTCATCCATCTGGGCAAGGGCGTTGTGCAGGTAGGACAGCCTGCCTGCAAAGAGAGGGGACTTCACAACCTCCCTGTGGGCATCCTCTGTCTGCTTGGTGTTTTCGACAAGCGCTACAATCATGTCCATTTTCAGCTCTTCACCCGCAAGCGGGTAGGCATAGCTGTCCTCGTGCCTTGTGCCCATCCTCCACCTTGAGAAGCCACCTGCCACTGCCCTTGTTGCAGATCCCGCGCCCAGCCTCGACAGAGCAGACAGCTGGTTCTTCTCGAGCCTCAGGCCCGCGGCGGCTGATGCAGCCGTTGCCAGGGCGGCAAAACCCGAAGACGATGCGCCCAAACCCACCCCCGACGGAAAACTGTTCACCGACTCCATTCTGAATTTCTCCCTGGTGCCGGTTGCACGCCTTACGTGGTCCACAACGCTCAATATCCTCTCGAGCGATCGCCCCTCCGCCTCCTTCCCGTCAATGACTGCCCTGTCCTTACCGAAATCACCGAATTCTACTGTCGTTCTGGTCGAGAGAGGAGCAGTTGCGACGGAAATGGAGTCGTGGTAGGGCAGGCGCAGCGCTTCGTCGCGGAGTCTGTGATACTTGATCAGGCCCTGCATGGGATGGGCAATGGAAGTCGCTTTGGACATATGCACACCTCAGACGTCGATTATGAACTTGGCATAACCCTCTCTGGTATTAAATTCCAGCATGTGGTATGTGACAGCCTTCACGTCTTCCTTCAGCCTGTGACGCCGCCTGTCAATCTTCTCTCCCTTTGCAGTGCACTCTAGCCTGAGCCCGTCAACAGTCACATTGAACTCGCAGAAGAGTTATCGCATGGTGCTGTGGAGGAAGACAAGCTCATTCAGGAAGTCGACAAGGAGAGCCTCCAGTGAACCAGATTCAAGGCTTATCTTTTCCTCGCCCTTCGGCCTTATGGAGCCTGTGTCTGCTATCTGATCGAACAGTGCAAAAGCAGAGTTCTCGAACATTTCATCGATGGTTGAGCCAAATGCCTGTATCTGTATGTCGGCCGTATGGTCGAGGAGCCTGTACTTCACGTTGAGAATAAAGGCATTCAGCAAAATAACAGTTGTTGTCGCCCCAGCAGATATATTATAAGGGATTTCAATCAACTGGTATGGAATCAAGGAATGCAAGACTGTTTTCTCTTATTGATGGCAAGGCAGATGTTGTTGCAATTGTCAACAGCGGAGACAGCCACATAGACCACAACTTCAAGTACTTCACAAACGCCAAATCAGGCGTTTTCGAAGGCTCGATCGCGTTTGTGGGCCCAAAAAAGACGACAGTTGTCACGAGCCAGCTGGAAGCGTCTTCCCTGAAGGGGCTGGATGTGAACGTGAAGGTCTTCGGCACAAGGAAGCAATTTGAGAAGATCGTTGGAAGCATTGCCTCGAAATACAAGACTGTGGGACTGAACTTCCCAGCGGTTACATATGAGGGCTTCAGGCGGCTAAAGAAGAGCTTCAAGGGAAAGACAGTCGATGTGAGCGAGGAAATAGCGAAATGCAGGGCAGTGAAGGACAGGGATGAAATAAGGAAGATAGGGGAGTCCTGCAGGATCGCATCAAGGGTTGCGGACAGGATACCAGGCATGCTCAGCGAGGGAATGACTGAAAGCCAGCTCGCCTCAAAGCTGTCAATGGCGCTGTATGAAGAGGGAAGCGAGGGTCCTTCATTCTCACCGATTGTTTCATTCGGCAAGACGACAGCCATACCTCACTATTTCCCCGGCAAGCTCAAGCTGAAGCAGGGCGACCTCGTCCTTACGGATTTCGGGGGCATGTACGAGATGTACTGCTCAGACATAACGAGAACATACGTTTTCGGCAAGGCGAGTGAAAGGCAGAGACGCCTCTATGAGACTGTAAAGGCATCGCAGGAAGCCGCCTTCTCAGGAATTAAGGCGGGAGCCTCGGAGAAGGATATCGATGCTGCGGCCAGAAGCGTCATTGACGGAACAGAGTTCAAGGGCAGGTTCATTCACGGGCTTGGTCACGGACTCGGGCGGCAGGTCCACGACGGCGGACCCGTGCTGTCTCCCAGAGGAACAGGCACCCTGGAAGTGGGAATGGTCGTTACAGTTGAGCCCGGAGCATATATCGACGGTTACGGCGGCGTCAGGATAGAGGATGATGTCGTTGTCACAAAGAGCGGCTGCAGGCTGCTGACAGATGCCAAAAGGGAGCTCACAGAGGTATGATTGCCCGCGGAACTGCAGACCCTAATAGCTGTCCCTGTTGTCGAGTGTTATTGTCATTCCCTGCTCAAAATCCCTTAGTGCCTTCATTGAAGAATCGTCAACAGACACGCTGCCAATCCTGAAGACGGGGACGTAAGGCTCGGGCCGGGAGCTCCTGCTTACGGGAGTCGGTCCGAAGAAGATACAGACAGACTTGCCTTCCTCCCAGTAGGCTATATCGCCTATATTGACGCTCTTAGTCTTCTTCCCTGTCGGGATTGGGTGTGTTATTTCAAAGTAAATCTCCTCTCCCCAGACGTGGCCCGTGGATGTCACTGGCAACTGCTGAAGGAGCGTATCTATCTCCGGAAGGTCAAGCGTCTGCGCCGCGACTTCACCGCCGGGCAGATGAAATGCGATTTGGCCCCTCATGCATCGGAGTATAATGCGGCCGGGCACAAAAAAGCTGCCAGTCCATTCGAATCGGATTTGGCAATGAACAAGTTTATGTATTGTGTTGAAGGAATGGTCCATGAAATGGAAGACAAGCGCGAGAGCGATGAATCGGAGGAAAGGGATCCAGTCATTGCCAGCCAGCCCGTTGAGGTCGAATTGGACCAGCCCTGTGTTTCATGTGGCCAGAAGGGGGTGGTGAACATTGTTTCAAACCTCGACCTGCCCTATCTCGGCGCGGCCATGCAGACCACATACATCTGCAGGGCCTGCGGTTTCAAGCACTCCGACATGATCACGCTTGAGAACAAGGGACCGCTCAGGTATGAAGCAGCCATTGAGAAGACTGAAGATTTGAACCTGAGGGTGGTCAGATCCAACTCCGGGACCATTAGGATACCGGAAATTGGCGTTGAGATTGAGCCGGGGATGGCCTCTGAAAGCTTCATCTCGAATGCAGAGGGAATACTTGATCGAGTGGAAGAGGTCGTAAGGGTACTGATGAGGGACGCCGAGCTTGATGTGCATGAGAAGTGCAGCGCACTGCTGTCGGAGCTCGGGAAAATGAAGGGAGGGGAGAAGACGTTCCATCTCATCGTTGAGGACCCATACGGCAACAGTGCGATACTCGGTGAAAAGGCAAGGGTTACTGCCCTGACGGAGGAAGAGGCAAGCCAGCTGAAGAAAGGTGAAATGACGTTCGACATGAGTCCACTGAGAAGTGATGGCACGGGGGAAGACGGGGAGCCAGGAGAAAGGGGACCTGTACAGTAAAGAGGGCCGAGGGCCAGAAAATCATTTAAACACAACCATGTTCTTTCCCTGTCGTTTGCCACCATAGCTCAGGCGGTAGAGCGGCTGACTTGTATGATTTCAAAGAAATCAGCAGGTCGGGAGTTCAAATCTCCCTGGTGGCTCCAGGCCCATCGTGATTCCTTAGAATAAAAATAGTTTATGATGTATATAATTGGAAGGAGTTTCGAAAAAGATTAATTAGACCGTGCACGTAGTGAACGGCATGACAGAAACGTCCTCAGCAGCAGGCGAGTTACACAATCTCTGGGGTACACTCAGGGAATTCGACACTGAGCAGGGGAAGAAAGTCAAGTTCTATTCCCTACCGGCCCTAGAAGAAAAGGGGATTGGGCCCATATCCACTCTTCCGCTCTCGATAAGGATCGTGCTTGAGTCGCTCCTCAGGAACTGCGATGGCAGAGGCGTGAAGGAGGAGGACGTCCGCGCCCTTGCAAACTGGAACGCATCCAGCCCCGAGGACAGGGAAATACCGTTCAAGGTTTCAAGGGTGCTGATGCAGGATTTCACCGGCGTTCCGGCAGTGGTTGATTTGGCAGCGATGAGGGACGCGATGGCAAAGCTTGGCAAGGATCCGCAGCTGATACAGCCGCAGGTTCCTGTTGACCTTATCATAGACCACTCGGTGCAGGTCGACTCCTACGGTACGGGTGAATCATTCATAATCAACAGGGATCTTGAATTCAGGAGAAATCGGGAACGTTACACACTTCTCAAGTGGGCTTCTTCTGCATTTGACAGATTCTATGTGATGCCGCCCTCCCTGGGTATTTGCCACCAGGTCAATCTTGAATATCTTGCAAAATGCGTTACGGTCACTGAACAGAACGGGACAAGACTGGCATTTCCCGACACCCTTGTGGGAACGGACTCCCACACGACGATGGTTAACGGCATAGGCGTGTTCGGATTCGGCGTCGGTGGAATCGAGGCAGAGGCGGCAGTTCTTGACCAGCCGGTGGCGCTGTCGCACCCCGAGGTGGTCGGGGTTCACATAACTGGAAAGCTGAGGGAAGGCGTTACGGCCACGGACCTTGTCCTCACCCTCACCCAGATGCTCCGCAAGCACAATGTCGTCGGGAAATTTGTGGAGTTTTTCGGCCCCGGGATAGGAGAGTTGTCTATTCCGGACCGTGCAACGCTGACCAACATGTGTCCCGAGTACGGTGCAACAGTCGCCCTTTTCCCTGTGGATGCAAGGACGCTTGAATATCTCAAGTTCACTGGCAGGAAGGATGAGTTGATAGATGTCGCAAGGAAGTACTATGAGAAGCAGGGATTTTCCTCCATTGACTATTCAAGGGTGAGATTCAGCTCTGTTGTGGAACTGGATCTGTCAAAGGTAGTACCGAGCATCGCCGGCCCGAAACTTCCCCAGTCAAGACTGGAACTTGCAGCGGTAAGGGACAATTTTGTGAACGAGTTCCTTTCAGCTGCCCAGGCAGCCAATTCGGCTGGAAACAATTTCTCAAGCGAGGGGGCGCCGGACAGCCTGCTTCAGCTGCAGAAGCATGGGAATTTTTCAGGCCATGGCAACACGGCTGCACTCACGTACCCCGACGGAAGCCCGGGGACCATATCGGATGGCGATGTTGTCATAGCGGCAATTACAAGCTGCACCAACACAAGCAATCCGGAAGTGATGATTGCCGCCGGCCTGCTTGCGAAAAAGGCAGTTGAGTTGGGACTCGGAGTTTCGCCGAAGGTGAAGACAAGCCTTGCCCCCGGATCCAGGGTGGTTACGGATTATCTTGAGAAGGCATCGTTAACTGGACCGCTTAACAAGCTTGGTTTCTATCTAGTAGGTTACGGCTGCACGACTTGCATTGGGAACAGCGGACCCCTGCCGGAGCACTTATCGAAGGCAGTCACACAGAACAAGCTTTCAGTTGCGAGCGTCCTTTCAGGCAACAGGAATTTCGAGGCGAGGATTCACGGCGACGTACGCGCGAATTACCTGATGTCTCCCCCGCTTGTCGTTGCCTATGCCATAGCCGGCAGTGTCCTGAAGGATATTGCAAATGAGCCGTTGCAGTCTGTCAACGGGAAGGATGTCTACCTCAGGGATATATGGCCATCCAGGGATGAGATTGAGAAGGCAATTTCGTCCTCCATAACACCGGAAATGTACATAAGGAGATATACAGACATTGACAAGTCAAGCGAAGACTGGATATCGCTCAAGTCGCCTTCCGGTGAACTCTATGACTGGGATGACGAGAGCACTTACATCCAGTCCCCGCCCTTCTTTGAGGATTTCGACTCGACAGCCGAGGGAGGAATAGAATCTGTGAAGGAGGCCAGGGTGCTTGCCGTATTCGGCGACTCCGTGACAACAGACCACATTTCACCCGCCGGAGCATTCTCCCCAGATACGCCCGCCGGAAAGTACCTCATCGAGAAGGGAGTGTCGCCGGCCGATTTCAACACGTACGGCTCGAGGAGAGGCAACGACAGGGTGCTCATGCGCGGAACGTTCGCAAACAAGAGAATAAAGAACCTGCTGCTGCCTGGCGTAGAGGGAGGCTTCACTCTGCATTTCCCGGACAGGAACAGAATGTCGATATTCGATGCGGCCGTGGCATACAGGAAGGAAGGTGTGCCTCTGGTAGTGTTTGCAGGGGCGGAGTATGGCGCGGGAAGCTCGAGGGACTGGGCCGCAAAGGGCCCGAAGCTCCTGGGGGTCAGGGCTGTTGTGGCGGTAAGCTTCGAACGTATACACAGGAGCAACCTGATAGGCATGGGAATACTTCCATTACAGTTCAAGAAGGGCGAAAACGGCCAGTCTCTGGATATCGATTTCACAAGGGAAGTAAGCATAGAACTGGCGGACGAGCATAAACCAAGGGGCAGGGCGGTGCTGAAATACCACAGGAATGGCCAGGAGACCCAGTCGAATGCCGAGCTGACGCTCAGGATTGACAACGAAATGGAGCTTGAATACTGCAGGGCCGGCGGAATTCTCCAGTATGTAATGAAAAGGCTGGCCGCCTGATGGTGAACATATTGCTTGGAATTCTTTAACTACATGTTCCAGTTTGGCAAAAGCATGGAGAACGACAAAAACGATTTCGGCAGCTTTGCCAGGCTTGCCTCCATCATAAAGGGTGATCCCTTCCTGAAACACCTTGGCGTCGAGGTCCTCGACGTCGGCAGGGGATACGCGAAACTCAGGATCGGCGAGGCAGAGCACGTTCTCCGGCACGGTGGCATAGTGAACGGGGGCGCAATCAGCACCCTCATAGATGCCACGGGCGGGACAGCGACAGCAACCGTGAACCAGGGAAAGAACCAGGTCACAATCGAACTCAAAGTCAACTTCCTGGAAGCCGTGAAGAAGGGAGAAATGACGTGCGAGGCCAGGGTAATCAGGGCGGGAAGGAACATCGTGGTTTGTGAGATGGATCTCTTCGATCAGGAGGGAAGGACTTGCGCGAAGGGAATAGGCACCTGGATGGTCCTCTACGAGGACAAGTTTCCCTTCCCGCAGAAGTGAAAATGGAAGAATCGCTTCCTGTCGGCAAGGCACATGTCGGACCCTCTCCTGGAAGGACGTTGAGGGACAGGATGGAAAGGGCATCGGCCGTGCTCTCACTTCTGTCCACAGATTATCCGGATGCAAGATGCGCACTTGATTTCAGCTCTCCAGAGGAGCTGCTTGTTGCAACCATACTCTCCGCACAATGCACGGACAGCATGGTGAACAGGGTGACACCAGTCCTTTTCAGGAGATTCCCTGTTCCAAATGCCCTGGCGGATGCCACGCTTGCTGAGGTGCAGTCAATCATAAAGCAGTGCGGCTACTACAGGCAGAAGGCGAGATTCATCAGGGACTCGTGCAGGATGCTTGTAAGGAAGAATAACGGAAGGGTGCCGAAGTCTCTCGAGGAGCTGATACAGCTTCCTGGGGTAGCTAGAAAGACGGCTAACGTCGTCCTTTCCGTCGCATTCGGCATCAACGAGGGGATTGCGGTCGATACCCATGTTGCAAGACTGAGCAGTCGGCTTGGGCTGACGCGCAATACAGACCCAGGGAGAATAGAGATTGATCTCATGAAGATCGTCGGAAGGGTTGAATGGGGCAAGCTTACAACCCTCCTGATAGCGCATGGAAGGGCTGTCTGCCATGCAAGGAAACCGGAGTGCGGCAGCTGTTCCCTTTCAGGCATCTGCCCGTCAGCCTTCAAGGTCAGGGCACGCGGTGCCAAGAAAGCAGAGTGAACGTGTCCCCGTATTCTCTCAGAGTAGAATGTTGTTCTGAAGAAGACAGACACGGGCGCATCCTCCAGTTGATTCCGGAGATACGCCTCGCAGAGCGCTTCATTTCATTTCCCTGCAATTTTGCTTCATGGCGGAAGCAAAGCAGATGCCATTCCTTGACTCCGCTCCGTTCAAAAGGCCGATAACTCCATTCAGCGATAGGAGAGCATTGTTGTTGACAAATACACAATGAATGAAACAATACCTTGCGCTTTCTTCTCCGCGACCCCGCTGCAAGTCCATGGCCTTTTGTGCAGAGAGGCTTTAATGTGTATTCGTCTTTGGGTCATCCTGCAAAAGGAGATGGACTGAATGAAGGCAAGCTCCAGGCAGAAGGACAGTTTTTCAAAACTCAGCAATGACATTATCGGCTGCAGGAAATGCCCAAGGCTTGTGAAGTTCAGGGAAGGCATTGCGGGGAAAAAGACCAAGCGTTTTTCAGACTGGGACTACTGGGGAAAGCCGGTCCCCGGGTACGGCGACCATAAGGCAAGACTGGTCATCATCGGCCTTGCCCCTGCGGCACACGGAGGCAACAGGACAGGCAGGGTGTTCACTGGCGATCTCTCGGCAAAATTCCTCATTGGCTGCCTGTATGAGGCAGGCCTCACAAGCCAG
The DNA here is from genome assembly GCA_021811925.1 of Thermoplasmata archaeon. Lineage (GTDB taxonomy): Archaea > Thermoplasmatota > Thermoplasmata > Sysuiplasmatales > Sysuiplasmataceae > JAJZXY01. Next base: position 11,105 of record JAKAPY010000030.1, read on the forward strand.
CCAAACTCGGACAGCATGAATGATGGCCTTGTGATGATAGACTCTTACATGCTTGCGGCGGTGAGGTGCGTGCCCCCGGATAACAGGCCGACTCCGAAGGAAGCGAAGAGCTGCCACCCTTTCCTCGAAAGGGAACTTCTCCTCCTGAAGAACGCCAAAGCCGTGCTGCTTCTCGGCAAGTTCGCTTTCGACTCATACGTCAAATTTCTCAGGGAGACAACGGGCCTCAAGACTAGCAACTTCAAATTCAGGCATGGAGCAGTCTACGATCCTCCCGGGATGCCTGCACTTTACGCCTCATATCACCCGAGTCCGCGCAACACCAATACAGGAAAAATGAACAGGGAGATATTCCTGGAACTTCTGGAAATGATAAAGAAGGAGCTATAGCCTGCGCTGGGGTGAAATGCCTCATCGCTGCTGCTGGCCCAGGATGTCCTTCTTCACAAGCTTTCCGTCAACATACAGGTTGCACCTTCCAACGGAACATTTCAGCCTGGAGCCCGGCTCCACGTATCTGTCGTGCTTCACTATGAAATGACTATCGTCCTTTACGCAGTAAAGGAAATTGATGTCTCCCACTGTTTCACCGCTTTGAACTTCACAATCAATGCCTGAATCGCTGACCTCGATCCATTCGGTGCGGAAACCGGCCTCTCCCTCTGTCCCGTCACCGGCAACCATGCTGGCAGGCAGGAAATTCATCGGGTAATTGCCGATGAAGTCGCCAACCCATTTTGTTTCCGGATATTCATAGAGTTCTTTGAAAGATGATATCTGCTCGAACTTGCCATTGTGAAGGACGGCAACCCTGTTTGCTATGTTTGAAACCTCGAACTGATCGTGCGTCACATATACGAAACTCTGCCTCAGGCCTACCTGCAGGCTCCTCAGCTCCTCGCGAGCCCTGAAACGCACCCGGGCATCCAGGTTGCTCAGCGGTTCGTCAAGCAGGAAAATCGCAGGCTCCCTTACGAGCGCTCTCGCAAGGGCAGTCCTCTGCTTCTGTCCGCCGCTGATCTTTGTGACGTTCTTCTGCAATATGTCTGTGATGCCGAGCCTCTCGGCTGTTGGCAATACCCTTTTCTTGATCGCTTCAGGAGTCAGGTGCCTCATTTTCAGCGGAAATGCTATGTTCTGGTACACGGTCATGTTGGGGTACAGAGCATAGCTCTGAAAAACAACGGAGAGATTCCTTTTGTTTGCAGGAAGGTCGGTCACATCCTTCCCGTTAATCAGTATTTTTCCTTCATCGGGTCTTTCAATGCCAATGACTGTTCTGAGCAACGTGGATTTGCCTGAACCGGATGGTCCCAATATTGCAAAGAACTCATTCTCCATGACCTTAAGGTCAATCCTGTCCAGAACGGATGTCTTTCCGAATTTCTTGGAAACCCCCTGGAGCTCAAGCCGCGGAACGTTGTCTGGCAATTAAATTACACACTCCTTTGAATTCTTGTTTTGATGCGCACTGTAATGAATCAACCGTTCAGTCCTCCTGCAAGAAGCTCTCCCTTCAGGAATTTGGCCATGAAAATGACAAGGACCACTACAGGAATGGTGACTATCATTGAGAATGCGGCGGCCTCTAGGATGTAGCCCCTTGTGACATATTCATAGATCAGGATAGGCAAAGTCGGCTGCGCGGGGGAAAGGAATACGGCGAAAGTGAATTCATCCCACGACATCATCCACGAAAGCAGGAAGGCGGCCGCCACTCCCGCCTTTGCAAGAGGAACGATTACAGTGTAGATAGTAGTGAAGAGCCCCGCGCCGTCAACCCTTGCCTGGGATACAATCTCTCTTGGCAACGACTGGAAGGCGCCAAGCAGCATGAACACAGTGAGGGGCAGGACAATGAGTTCCTGTGCAAGGGCAAGGCCAAGGAACGTTTCATTGAGTCCCAATCTCAGGAATGTTACGCTGATGGGGATGGCGATTGTGACGGAAGGGAGCATGTTGGCGAAGAAAAGCGTCGTCGATATGAGGCTTGCCATCTTGGGCTTGAGTCTGCTCAGCCCGTACGCGGCAGGAATGCCAATCAGGAGCGCGAGCCCGCCGACAAGAAAGGCTGTTTCAAGACTCTTAATCAATGAAGTCATGATCTCAGGAATGCCGAACGCGGCCTGCAAATTGGAGAGTGTGAATCCGGCGGGGTAGAGTGTTGGATAGTTACCCGTATGGACGGCAATTGTAGTGTAGGCAGCCGGTGTAAAGGCAAGCAGGAACAGAATGTAGAGTGGGAAAGA
>JAKAPY010000211.1 GCA_021811925.1 Thermoplasmata archaeon
GCAGTTTCCGTGGCAACGCGGGTATCCGAATTCAACGAGTTGCCAATGTCCAGATCAATGCCGGTGGCCTCCCTGCGCTTTCCGCCCGAGACAGGAATGAAACAGAGCTTCGGATGGGTGAAAAGGCCCATTTCCTTCGCCCTGTATGCGAATGCTACCGTGCTCCCGTCGGGTGAGACGGAAGGAGAGTTGTAGGATGGCGGGCTGCCTGTAATGCTCTTCAGCCCCGAGCCGCCGAATGTGCATGTGTATAGATCGCTTGTGTAGACGTCCCAGTCGTCCATCCGAAGCGAGAGGACGAGCAGGTGCCTGCCCGGAACAACGCCGAATGAGTTCACTGTGAAATTCCCCCTGGTCACCCGCTTCACCTTTCCTTCAAGGCTTGTCCTGTAGACATGCGTCTCCCTGTCGTGCAGGAATCCCTTCGCGTTGTAGTAGAACGGGTATTTCGTGATGCGCTTCACATCATCCTTCTTTTCCTCGCTCCCTCCCTTCTGCGTTGTGCCGAGGAAGAAGATGTCCTTTCCGTCGGTTGACCAGGCGATGCTCCCTATCTCTCCATCGAAGTCGCACACCTCCGTTGCCTCTCCGCCGTCTGCGGCCATGACCATTACCTGGTTGTGCTTCTCCTTCCCTCTCACGGAAACGAAAGCAATGCTCTTGCCGTCTGCAGACCATCTCGGCATCCTGTCCCTTGGTCCGTGAGTGAACTGCTTCAGCTTGCCGTCATGAATCCATATCGCCGAGCTGTACTCGTTCGTCTTCCTGTCCGGCCTTGAAACAACAAAGGCAGTCCTGCTTCCACATGCTTGCGGGTCGCTGACGTACTTGAAACTGTAGAAATCATCGCTTTTGAGCCTTCTCATGCCGCCTGAAACGGCACGCTGAAGAATAATGTTTACTCAGGCACGAACCATCCGCAGTTCCGTCGGATTCTCAGCCGGTGGCTTTATGCATCTTGCCCGCAACGACACAGTAATGGTACGGCCCTATATCGGGCGTGGACTGTGTGCTGAAACCTGCATTGGATAGCATCTTGATGCTTTTTTCCAGTGACAATCTGATTTCATGCGGCGGGCCGAATTCCTGCTCTTCCTTCTTCCAGTCGATGTTTACAATCCTGCCTCCGCTTTTGAGCACCCTTCCCGCCTCCCCGAGGAGAGCTTCGGGTTTCTGGAAATCGTGCAGAACATTTGCGAGAAGAACGAAGTCCACACTGCCATCCATGAACGGTATCATTTCGTCGAGTTCAAGCAATATAAGGTCCGCCCTGGCTCCCTTAGACTCGGCAAGCCGCTGACTGCAGATTGAAAGGAGCTTTGGGCTTGCATCTATGCCTATCATAGTCCCCTTGCCTCCCATCCTGACAGCCGCCGGGAGTGTGAAAAAGCCGGGCCCGCATCCAAGATCTACCATGATCCCGTCCCTTGGCGGGTTCACAATGTCGAGTATTTTCTCCGGATCCTGCCACTTCCTCCTTTCTTCGGAGAGAAGAAACGAGCCCATGTGATCGAAACCAGTCGAGCCATGGTCATGGTGGTGGCCATGATGATGGTCATGCCCATTCTTTTCAGTCATGATTCACTTTCAGGCGCAAATACCGCCAGTTTCTGACGATGAAAGAGCGTCGCCTCCCTCTGTGTGCATGGTTCTGGTGAGCCACGGGCCTTGTAACCTTCTCTTCCCGCATATTGTTTTCTGTCAGGACATGGGGCAGCCGCCGTTTACGTATGACGGCCCGAATTCGGTCCCCAGTTGCAGATTGAGTGAGACAGTGCGGATGTTTGCGATAAGCGCCTCGGGAGCGCGACGTCAGGAAATTTCCTGCATAAGGGCCCCTGAGTAGAGGCAATGTAAAACAGCGGAAATGGTTTGAGCCGCAGAATTAGGGCTATTTTCACTGCTACTTCGGGTACATATCAGGCAGTTCGTGCTGATGTTCTTCAGCATCGTAGAAGTACGTCTTTCCTTCTTTCTCGTTCATCGTCAGCTTGTGGTGTCCATCGCAGTATGGCTTTGTTTTGCTGAGCCCACACTGGCAGATATATACTGTCTTGTCGCCTACTGTAATCGGAAAAGGTTTGTTCGCTTCGTGTAATATGATTCTTGCCATATAGACCAACTTTTTGATGTAATATTGAGTTGATACTTAACCATAAGCAAAACCAAGTATTACTTTCAATACCGTCTCACTGCATCGGCAGCCACCAATGGCGCATGACTGAGTCGGAAGCTCTGCCCCTCAGGTAACCTGCCCGGAATCCCCCTCGGCCTTTTCCCCCCTTATGAGCAGCGGGAAAAACACCGCAAGCACGATCGTCCCGAACAGCAGGAGGGAATAGATGTCCACACCTATCAGTGAGGCGCTGAGTGCGGTTGCAGCTATGACTACCCCAACCGCTCCCCTGCTCCCCAGGAAACCAACAGTGCTTCTCGGTTTCAATTCTATGTCCATCATCTTGCAGAGCAGAAGGATGAGGCCCGAGCCTACGCCTCCTGTTATCAGCAGGAGCACGACAAGGATCAGTATGTATATCGGGGAAGGGAAGACAACATTCAGCCCGGCAATTGTGAAATAGATGGGTATGAAGAAGCTGTCGTTTATCCTGTTCATCGTCCTCGTAATAATCCCCAGTATCTCCTTGCCCACCACAACTTCGCTTATGATCATACCGGCAAAGAACGCTCCGAGGACGTACGTGAAACCAAAGTCCTGGAAGAATGTGGCTGCGAGCAGGCCGCCGAGAATTATCGCCCCGAATATTATCTTCTCCCCGTGTTC
>JAKAPY010000031.1 GCA_021811925.1 Thermoplasmata archaeon
GGCGGACTGAAATCCTTCTCCCTTTTTCTTTGCCATTGGGCACGCACTCAACCCGACTATTCGGTAAGATACTATTTATTCCTTTGTAGGGGCCTGCTCCTTACGCTTGAGCTGCGGGAAAAGCATGACATCCTTGATTGAGGAAGAGTTCGTGAAGAGCATGACAATCCTGTCAAGGCCCACACCCAGGCCGCCCGTCGGCGGGAGGCCATACTCGAGGGCAGTTATGTAATCCTCATCGAACGGATGTGCCTCCTCGTCTCCTTTCGCGCGCCTTGCCATCTGCGCCTCGAAGTTTGCCTTCTGCTCAAGCGGACTGTTCAGCTCCGAGAATGCATTGGCAACCTCGAAGCCATTGACATAGCCTTCGAATCGTTCGGCAAACATCGGGTTTCCCCTCTTCCTCTTGGCGAGGGGGGAGATTTCAACAGGATATTCAGAAACGAGGGTCGGCTGTATTATCTTCTCCTCAACCTTCTGGTCGAAAATCTCAGCTATGAGTTCGCCTGCGGACATGTCATTCCTGAGCTTCTCAAGCCCCAGTTCCCTGGCGATCCGGAGCAGTTCCCCTGCGTCCGCCGGATCCACTATGCCTATCTCGCCCACATCCCTTATTGCCTCGAGCATGGTGAGTCTCCTCCATGGCGGCTTGAAGTTCAGCTTCTTTCCTTCATACTCTATTTCGTGAGTCCCCATAAGAGAGTAGATGCAGTCGCTGATGAGAGATTCGGTGAGTCGCATCATGTCGCTGTAGTCTGAATATGCCTCGTACAGTTCAAGCATGGTGAATTCGGGGTTGTGAGTTGTGTCCATATCCTCGTTCCTGAAGTCCTTGCCGATCTCGTAGACCTTCTCCATCCCGCCCACGATCAGCCTCTTGAGATAGAGTTCGGTGGCAATTCTGAGATAGTAGTCCTGGTCGAGGTAGTTGTAGTGCGTCGAGAACGGTTTTGCAAGAGCTCCGCTCGGAAGTGATGTTAGAATCGGCGTCTCTACCTCTATGTAGCCACGATCGTCTAGCCACTTCCTGACGAGTGAGATGAACTTCGCCCTGAGTATGAAATTGCTCATGACGTTGTCGTTGACAGCAAGGTCCACATAGCGCATCCTGTACCTTGTTTCGATGTCCTTCAGCCCATGGTATTTCTCGGGAAGGGGGCGGAGGGATTTCGCGAGCTGCGTGAAGCTCTTCACCTGCACTGTGATTTCGCCCTTCTTCGTCTTGAATACATTACCCTCGACACCGATGATGTCCCCGGCATCGATGGCGCTGAATCTCCTGTATTCATCCGCACCCATGATATCCAGGCGGCCGTAGAGCTGGATCGTGCCGCTTCTGTCCTTCAGATTCATGAAACTTGATTTTCCGTGGTCCCTGACGACCATGATCCTCCCTGCAAGTCTGACGGATTCGGCGCTTGGCTCGTGCCCCGCGCCCGAAAACTCCGATTTGACTGCCGACGCATCTGTATTACGGCTGTAGGAATATGCAAATGATTCCTCGCCCTTCTCGATCTGCTCCTGAAGCTTCCTGAACCTGATCTTCATCAGCCTGTCCATTTCAGCTTCATAATCATCGGTGCTCTCCGACATTTTCCGTACCACCGGCCAAACAGTGTGATGTGAAACCCATTCACAATTTAAGCATTGCCCGTAATCTGTGCCACTTTGAGCGGCAAACCTACTCGGCACCGGCCAGATCTATGAGGACCCTGCCGAAGGTTGACCTCCCTTCCATAGCACTGTAGGCTTCCCCCAGCTGCTCCAGCGTGACGCTGCGATCTATCACTGGTTTCACCATTCCCCTCCTGGAGAGTTCCAGCGCCTCGGCAACGTCTGCCCTGGTGGAGCTTACGCTGCCTATTACTTCCAGCCCTTTGAGAATCATGTATCCGAGCGGAAGATCGACGCTGGAAGCATCCACATTGCCTATTAGCGCAAGCCTGCCGCCGAAGTTCAATGCCTTCAGCGACTCCCTGAACGTCGGGCCCCCGACTGTTTCTATCACGACATCCACGCCCTCTCCGCCTGTTTCTTCCTTGGCTTGTTTGGACAGGTTGCCCGAGGGGACAACAGCATCGGCCCCAAGATCATGCAATTTCTCCTCCTTCCACCGGCTGCTTGTTGCAGCTATAACCCTGGCGCCGAGAGCCCTTGCCACCTGCACGGCGTGGGCCCCTACCCCTCCTCCAGCGCCTGTGACAAGCACCGTCTCCCCCTCTGCAAGCCTTGCCCTGTTCCTGAGCGCCTGTATGATCATTCCAGTCACGCAGGCGGCTATGACGGCCGATGACTCATCCACCCCCGGGGGCACCCTGACCACACTGCGCTCGTTCATCCTCACGCATGGGGCATACGAGCCGTCAACAGCCTCTCCGAGAGTCCTCTTGTTCCTGCACAGGTTTTCTCTTCCGCCGAGACAGAACTTGCACTTCCCGCAGGGGAGATAAATCAGGCCCGAAACCCTGTCCCCTTCCCTGAGTTCCTTAACCTGCTCACCAACGCTCACAATCCTGCCCGACACCTCATGGCCCGGAACGAGAGGCAGGTTTGTCCTGGGAAATTTCCCGTGGAGAGTCAGTATGTCCCTGTAGCATATGCCGGTATACGTCTGCCGGATGACAATCTCTTCACCCTTTGCATCAGGCATTTCCCTGTCCTCCACGGCTGGCATGACGTTGAATTCCCTCAACACAGCAGCCTTCATCTGGAAGGACCTCCGACATTCCGCGAGAACATGTTATCGCATTACATCAGCATGAATGCCTGCTTAACACTATCCAGGCGCCGTTCATCGGGAAAGAGATGTCGCAATGATAAAATAGCATTGAGCCGTTAAACCAGTGGGGTGTCGTCAACGGAAACAGCACAGATCCAAAGGGAGCAGTCCTCGCAGGAAGCAAAGAGAAAGAACAAGCTTGTCATGGTTGTAAGCAAGGGAACAATGGATACAGCATATCCGGCGCTTATACTTGCAACGACAGCTGCCTCACAGGGAATGGAAGTCTACATGTACTTCACATTCGGAGGAATGAAGTTGCTTACCAAGGGACAGACCGAGGGAGTCGGACCAAGCGTGGACATAGGCATGACAAAGGAGCAGATGGTGGGCCTCATAAGCAAGGGCGGTATGCCCTCAGTCGACCAGATGATGAACATGGCAATTCAGTCTGGCGTCCGCGTGAACGCATGTTCCCCGACAATGAACCTGTTCGGCACAACCAAGGAGAGCCTTGCCTACAAAGGCGTCGATGTCTGCGGGGCGGCAACGTTCCTCGAGTGGGCATCGGACCCCGACGCGATAACACTGTTCCTCTGAAGCAGGGACTCAAATTTATTTCATGGAGCGGAGTCCCCTTTGAAGGTCGTGTATATCAAATACTCTGATCCAAAGCCTTTCAATGAGGACCCCGCTGAAAAGCTTCCGACTCACTTCCACAGGATTATTTTCAATGTGGCTGGAATCCTGATCAGGGAGGATGAGGAGCTTGTATTCGTTGGCGAACGGGCCGCAGAGGAAGACAACGCCAAGGTAGCAGAGCGCTACGGCAAGGACATGTTCCCCGCATACAGGAACGTTCTTCCGATTAGAAAGAGCGATATAATCGAGAGAAGGGACATCGACCTCTGAAAGGAGGCTGTGAAGCTGGCAGAAAATGTACTGAGGCGGTTCATATTCGGCAAACCGGTCCAGACGATCCTTTTTGTGGGTGAGAGGAACAGGGACGCAAGCGCTGTCGCGGAACTGCTTCTCAACCATTACTCGGCCATCGCCGTGAAGGAGGGAAAACAGCCTGTTCGCGCATCATCTGCAGGTATTTGGGCAGAAGAGGGGCTGGGGATAAGCACGAGGGCTGCCGCATTCCTCGCATCAAGGGGAATAGATTCCGGTGCATTCAGAAGCAGGAAATTCAGGGAACAGATGTGCGACGAAAACCAGCTCACGATAACTTTGGACATGGGAGTCAAGGGAATGCTCCTCTTCAAAAAGCCCGAAGCGGTCATCTACACCTTTTCCGAGTATTCGCTGATGGGTGCAGACATATCAAAGGCATCGGAGCTTGATGACAGCGAATACGCAAGGACAATGGAAGAGCTCGCGGAGATGACGGAGCGGACTAACAAGAGGGCTTCGAGAAACGTGACATACTGAAAATGAACGGTGTGTTCACTCTATTATGACATTTCCCCTGGCAAGAATGGAGGCAACCTCTGGCCTTATTATTTCATGCGGAATTTCCCCTCCCTCGGCCAGTATCCGCCTTATTCTTGTCTGGCTTGTGTTCACCCTGGACGATTCCGGATGGGGACAGACCTTTGTTGATGTCATTCCCTTGCAGTCAGAGCAGTAGAATGTCTCATTGTACCTGATGGGCGTGACGCCAACATCGAATTCATCGAATACCCTGTGGCCGGCGTACGGGTCGTAGTAGCTGCCGACGCCCGCCTGGTCCCTGCCGACAATATAGTGGGAGCAGCCGTAATTCCTGCGCACGATGGCGTAGAAGAGCACCGCCTTCGGGCCTGCGTAGCGCATTGAGATTGAAAGAGAGCCGAGAAGGACGCTCTCCTCCCTGTAGTACCTTGAAACGAAGGCGTCATACGCCTCCATGATTACCTCGGGCTTGTAGTCTCCCTTCTTCAGCTTGCCCACGACAGGCTGTATGAAAAGCCCGTCGACGTCATCCCTCTCGAGCGTTATGCGCTGTATGTACTCGTGTGCAAGATGGGGTGGATTCCTTGCCTGGTATGCCGCGACATTCTTCCATCCCTTCCTGCTGAACTGCTCCCTGCTTTCCTCGGGTGTGAGCTCATACTTTAAGAAAGGGCTGTCAAGCCTGCGCAGAAGGTCGATGCTTCCCCCAAGGGCGGTCGTGCCCATGTTGTGTATTTCCTCCACATTCGGATGCTTCGTGTCCTTCGTTCCGTATACCTGCTCCGCAAACCTGTCTTTCCTGAGAGCGTATTTCCCGGAGAGGTGCAGGAGGGCAAGCGGACTCCCCAAATGGTCGTTGAGAAGCACCGTGTCCCCTGCCCTGAGGCTCTCGACGGTCTCCGTGTTCCTCCTCCCTGAAGGGGCGAGGACGACCGGCATGCTCCACGGCAGCCCGTTCTCAAGCTTCGTGCCGGATGTTATGCTTTCGAACTCTGCCTCTGAACTGAACCCTTCGAGCGGGCTGTACGCGCCTATGCCAATCTTCTCTGCATCATAGCTCTCATCGAGCGTCAGCTGGATAGATGGGAGGGAAGCGTAATCGTCCATTCCGTCTCGTGCGCCGTGCCCGACAAGCCGGTTCACAAGCCTGCCGCCGTAAGGCTGTGGTATCAAGGTAACACCCTCAGGGCAGGATGTGGTGCACTGGCAGTTTTGTCATCTCCCACTCGCCAGTCTTCGGTATGTACTGTGAGGAGGTGAAGACATGCCATTCGTCGTCGTTGAGCTTTGGATGGTCGCCCCTGTAGTAGTAGCCCGGCCATCTTGTCTCCTGCCTGAACAGGGTGTGCCTCATGACTGACTCGGCTGTCCAGACCCTGTGGTTGAGTTCCCAGGCCCTCTGCAGCTGGTGCAGGCTGTCTGCACCTATGTGCGCAAGGTCCTCCTTCAGCATGCCAAGAAGCTCAAGCCCCCTGTTGAGCATCGGTTCGTTCGTGAGATAGAAGGTGCTGACCCCTCCCGCGTATTCATCCATTATCTTTTCGAGTCTCTGAAGACCGTGTATCGGGTAGATGTATCCGGGAGCGACTGTGCCCGCGACTATCTCGTTTCTTCCCACCTCGAAATTCTCGAGCGGCTTGAAAATAAGTTCCTTGTAGGTGTCAATCTCGGCCTCGTCGATCTGGGCCGGGTCGTTCGCGTGGTCAAGCACATACTTCACCGCGGACTTGCCCGCAATCCTTCCTTCCGTGAAGGACCCCGAAGAGAATTTGTGGGCAGAGCCCCCTATTGTGTCACCTGCACCGAAAAGGCCCTCCACGGTGGTCATTCTGTTGTACCCCCACTGGTAATCGGAGGGCGCGAAGTCTTCAGGGCCGCTGGCCCATGCTCCAGAGCATGTTGCATGCGACCCCATTACGTATGGCTCGGAGGCAATTAGTTCGGAAGGCTTCTCCTTCGGGTCAATATTCTGCGATGCCCAGACGACTGCCTGGTCTATTGTCATGTCGAGGAAATCCTCCCAGCCGATCTCCTCCTTTTCCTTGCTGTCGAGCGATTCCTGAGTGTGCATGTATATCGGGCCCTTCCCGGCCTTCATTTCCTGAATCATCGCATGGTTTCTAAGGCACGTCGGCATAGGCTTGATTTCCGCATACTTCCCGACGAGCGCCTTGATCTCGTCAAACCTGGACGCCTCGTATTTCTCACCGTACGCGTTTGTGGCGTAAGTCTTCAGAAGAAGGAACCACGCGCCGACTGGCCCGTAACCGTCCTTGAATCGGGTGAGGACTATCCTGTTCTCCATCTGGATCATCTTGGCGCCGGCCTGAATAAGCAGCGTGTAGGCGGATGCGGTGCTCCACGGTGAGTACCATGTTCTGCCGGCACCCTCGCCAATGGATCTTGGCCTGAATATGTGGGATGCCCCTCCGGCTGTGACTACGACCGCCTTCGCCCTGAAGACGTAGAATGTTCCATCCCGGACGTCAAAACCGACTGCGCCCGCAACCCTGTTCGGCCTTGTCCTGTCCATGAGCAGATGAGTGACCATAACGCGATTGATTACCTCGGTGGCCGACTTTCTGGCAGCTTCTGCCACAATCGGCTTGTAGCTTTCGCCGTGTATCATTATCTGCCACCTTCCCTCCCTCTGGTAGTGGCCCGTCTTGGGATCCTTCATTATGGGTAATCCCCACTCCTCGAACTTGTGGACGCTTGAGTCCACATGCCTGGCAATATCATACAGCAGATCTTCCCTTACCAGACCCAGAAGGTCTCCCCGGGCATACCTGACGAAGTCATCGGGCTGGTTTTCACCCCACTGCATTCCCATGTAACAGTTAATTGCAGAAAGGCCGTGAGCAACTGCGCCGCTCCTCTCTATGTTGGCCTTCTCGACAATGACGATCTTCATGTTTCTTCCCCAGTACCTTGATTCGTAGGCCACACCGCAGCCGCCGAACCCCCCTCCTATTATCAGTACGTCGGAATCAACGACCCTTGTCTTTCTTGAAGAGAAAAGACCCATCTGCCTCACACCTGCTTCTTTCCTTCTGCCGGAAGAGTCGGCAGCTTCTCGATCTTGAGCGCTTCTGGCTCATGGGCAAGCAGCGGCGAAGAAAGCCCCTTTGTGTCAGGAACATCATACTGCGAAGGGCCTCTTATCGACCCCCACGCGGTCGTCCTGATCGGGAAGGTGAATTCCTTGAGCCTTCCATCCCTGTAGCGGATCTTCCAGGAAACCGTCCCCTTCTCCGGCTCACGTAGCACACGCACGCTGTGGCCCAGGGGAGCAAAATCGGCATATCCCCTGACATCGATCGCATTCTGCGGGCACTCCTTGACGCATGAGTAGCATTCCCAGCAGAAGTTCGGCTCTATGTTCAATGCTCTCCTGTACACAGGGTCTATGTGCATTATGTCCGAGGGACATATGTCGACACATTTTCCGCATCCGTCGCACTTCGTCATGTAAACAAACGTTGGCATTTAGATCACACTCAAAGATTGTGGCCATCAGCGGGCGAGGGCAAATCTGAGGAGCCGCTTGCCTCTTCCAGTCTTCTCTGTATCGCAACCCCCGGCTTGTAGAACATGTGAGAGAACTTGGACCAGGGTATGGTGACAAACAGGATGGTGGTGAAGAATATGTAGAAGGCGAAGAGCACGCCTGTCGCAATTGTGTTCTGTGCTATCTCCACTATCTCCATGAGTATTGCAAATGTCACACCCGAGATAAGCGAAAAGATGAACAAATCTGCTCGAATCAGCTTCAGAGGCGAATCGCCGTCATGGGATACGTTGACACGAAGCACAAAGAAGAACCAGTAGCCGCCTGCGATGATCATAAGGGCACCAAGGTTCCAGAGGACCGGCAGCGCCACAGGCGTCCTGACATCTGTGGAGTAGACGAATATCATGATTATTGTAGTGAGCAGGTAGAGGACAAAGCCGTAGTTCATGAGTATGTGCGATATCCTTCTGCCGCGCTCGTGGAACTCGCCAGACACGGCTATGACAGTAATTGCAGTCTTTGCCGCAATTGCAGCCTTCTCCCCGCTCGAGAGTTCCTTCTTTGCAGAAGCCTTTGCTTTTGCACGCTGCCTTGTGAAGAACTTTGTCTTGCTTCCGTGGAGCAGATCATATACAGTTCCGAGCGCAACGGAGAGAATCATAAGGACAATGTAGACCTGCATCACAAGAGGAGACAGAAAAACAGTCAGGTTGGTGAACGGATTGACGGACCACATTATTATTTCCAAAGTCAGAGTAGAACTACATCCCGTTATTAGTTTTTTTGTCCGTTTTTGTGATTCCTTCCGGCGCCTCCCAGTCCGACGCCCAGACATCAGAATATGGAAGACCGCTGGAAAGACCGTCGTCCACTATTTTTTTCACATCGACGCCCACTCTGCAGAATTCTATCCTGGCGCCTTTAGTATCAGCTTCCACAATTGCATACTCGCCCCTGGGAATGTTCACGGCCCTGCCGTCGCTGAGCTTGACAAAAGGAAGGCCCACGCTCCCCGGGTTGAATATCACAGACCTGCCATATGTCCTGAGCATCTGGGCATGTGAATGTCCTCCTGCGAACAGCTGGTGACTGTCCTCACCGGAAAATATCTCGTGCATCTTCGCCTCCGGAGTGGACGAAGTGATCAGCTCCCTGTTTGAACGAGGAGATCCGTGGTAGCAGAGGAGTGAAATGCCTCCCGGGAGATCTATCGGCAAAGTGGGTCTGAACGTCTCTATGAACTTCAGATGTGAAGACGATAGCTTTGACGAGGTCCATTCAAACATCTTCTCAAGCATGTGTACTTCCTTCCCTCCCGCCTTGCCGAACCCCTTGCCTCCTCGAATGAAACGCTCGTCGGTGTTTCCCATGATGACCGGGCAGGCGAGCTCCTTTACAGCCTCAAGGCATTCAACCGGCCTCGGGCCGGTGGCAATGACATCGCCAAGGCACACGATTGAATCGATGCGCTTTCCACGCATATCGGCAATCACTGCCTCAAGCGTCACCATGTTTCCATGAATATCCGATATGACTGCAAGTTTCATCGTTTCAGCAGGCAGTGCAGAAGCAGACCCGCATTTAATTCTTGTTTCAGCCAGGCTGACCCTTGGCCCTGAAAGGCGGCTGTCGATCCATTAAATACTCTTTTGGCGTTTACTCCGGTGAGACTCCCCGTGCTAGCAAGAAAGTGTGTCATGCAGACCTACTCGCCTTCACCGCGCATCATGTCACTGATGACTCACTTCAAGTCGATGGTAAACGACTGCCTCCAGGCGGGAATACTGAATGACTGCTCGACGCTACGCAGGCTCTCGCGGCTCACTTACAGTGAACTCAAGAAATACCCGGTGCCGTCGTATTACAGGTTATGCGCCATTTCCAAGGCGTCAGGCATCCTTTCATCCAGGAAGAAGTCCCTTAGAAGGGGCATCATTACTAAGAATCCATACATGTCCGCACCGAACCTCGTATCGTGCTACGGATTTGTCATCACCGAAAATGGCATGCTGAGAATACCGATTGACAACAGGGTCTTCGAGGAGATCGAGCTGAACAGGCACACGCTCGAGCAGATATGGTCCGACGGCATCAAGGTAAATTCGTTCAGCCTTTCGGAGGGTTCACTTTCCCTTTGCATATCAAAGAACGTTGAAGATGCCGCCCCCTTCAGCGGTGCGCTCGGTGTGGACGGTAATTCAACTGGCCTGATCGTTGCAGGCGGAGGGGCAGTACTTCAGTACGACCTCCGCAGGGTTGTGAAGCTCAAGAAAACGACGGCTGAAATAATTTCATCCGTCTCAAGAAGGGACAACAGGATAAGGCGCCGAATAGCAGAGAAGTACACAAAGCGCAGGATGAACAGGACCGCACATATCCTCCATTCCGTGACAAGAGATGTTGTCGACTCTGCCAAAAAAATGTCGGAAGTGATTGTCTTTGCCGAAACGAGTCGTGGCACCGGCAGAAAGCAGAAATTCGTGAACAAGTGGACGAATGCATGGCAGTTCGGCGAAGTGAAGAGGGAAATTGAATACAAGGCAAGGTGGAACGGCACAATAGTGCTGCACCTCAGAAAACAGCAGATGGGCGATGCGCAAAGATGTCCCGCATGCGGGGAGAGACTCCCAAGATCAAGGGACAGGAACGGCGGTGCCATATGCTGCCCGGGGTGCAACAGGCGGATGGATAATCCGCTTCTGAAGGCATTCATGCTTTCGGAAAGTGGCTGGGTGAGGTTCGCACAGTCACTGCCACAGCTTGTGGCCAAAGGCGGGGCAAATGAAGCGATGGAGGAGGACTCTCTGCGTACTTCGCAGGTCCTCAGAGTCGATGCCTCGAAGCTCGCGAGTTCAACCTCGGCGGGCAGAACCGAAATAATGCATGTGCGAAACAGCGGCAATGGAATGCCTGCAGGGTAGCCGGGCCTGGACCAGTGGCATGCGGACGAGATGGTGCTGAAGACAAGTGATCCATAAGAGTCGATGGCAGGTAAACGAGAATTTTGCGGGCTTTTCTTATTATTTCCAAAGTATATTATACGTTCCTGCCATTATAGAGAGCTAATCCAGAGACTACCTGCCCCAGCAGCATTACAATCGAATGTAGGTGAGCAGAGGCTATGACTGTACTCCAGAACCTTCCGAGAAAGAAGGCTGATCCCGTCCAGCCTTCCATGTTGATTGCGGGAGCAAGACCCCACGACGATCAGACGGAAGCGCTTGCGGCGAACATATTCAAGGATTTCAAGTCAGACTTCAGATACAAGGAATATGTTCTGGGCTGCATAAACTGCGGCGAGTGCACGACAGGCTGCCCCGCTGCACGTTTTTACAATTTCAGCCCGAGGGAAATGCTACAGATAGCGTATCAGGACGATCCGCTTGTTCTCCTCGATGCAATGCAGGAGAAAATATGGGCATGCTGCCAGTGCTATACGTGCAACATGAGGTGCAGGTTCGGCAATGACATTGCAGGCATCATCAGCGTGATGAGGGAACTTGCAGTGAAGAACGGCCTGGAGAGCGCGAAGGAGGTGCTCAAGCCGTACAGCAGGATACTGCTCGTTGTCATGACAAAGGGCACACAGGTGTCGCCAGACATGATCCAGCCTGATTTCTTCGCCGACTGGGGGCCATTCGCAGTCGCAAGGCAAACAGACATGAAGACGCTGCGCAAGGCAATCCCGGTCGACGTTCTTCAGGTAACAGATTCATCATGGGAAGTTTCAATGCAGACCTCGCTTGAGCTTTTCCAGATTTACAAGGAAGCAGGCGTCGTGGACATGCTCAAGTCGATAGACCCCGACCTTGTCGAGATGATCGAGGATATAGTTGACGAATGGAGAGAGGAGTTCGAAGAGATGAAGGAAAAATACGGGATCGGGGTGTAAAACATGCTCAATGCCGACCAAATCAAGGATGTTCTGTCCCAGAGGGCCAATGCGAGGATATACTCCGACAAGCAGGTGCATGATGTCCGCGATGAGATGTGGGACCTTCACGACAAGGGAGAACTCGTTGTCATCCCCATAGAGAAGAAGAACAAGCCGGTCGAGGTGGAAACGCTCTTCGGCTGGAAGAAGAAAATACCCACCGACTACCTGTGGCACCACAAGTCCTGCGGGCAGTGCGGCAATATTCCGGGCTATCCGTCATCGCTCCTCTGGTTCATGAACCAGTTCAAGACCAATTACCTGAACGAGCCGCACCAGACTTCCTGCACCGCGTGGAACTATCATGGCTCTGGCACTTCCAACCCGATTGCGCTGGCTGCGGTCGCAGTCAGAAACTGGTACAGGGCATACGAGACGGGCACCTTCCCCCTGATACACTGCGGTACAAGCTTCGGCGACTACAAGGAGATGCGCAAGCTGCTTGTTGAAAACAAGGAGGTCAGGGACAAGGTGAGGGACATAATGCACCACATGGGGAAGGAGCTTGTGATTCCCGAGGAGATTGTGCATTACAGCGAATGGGTGCACGTCAAGAGAAAGGAAATGGCGTCCATGGTGAAGATGAAGATGGATGGCATCACCGCCACCGTCCACGAACCATGCCATTACTACAAGATGGTGCCCGAGGATGCGGTCTACGAGAAGGACACGAATGGCGGCCAGAGGCCGGCACCGCCAACTGCGGTGGTCCAGGCGCTTGGGGCAAAGGTTGCAGACTACAGCACATGGTACGACTGCTGTGGTTTTGGCTTCAGGCACATACTGACAGAGAGGGAATTCAGCAGGTCCTTTGCAACACTCAGGAAGATCAAGCCGATGGTGGAGGAAGCGCATGCGGATGTTGCAATCACTACGGACACTGGTTGTGTCACCACACTTGACAAAAGCCAGTGGATAGGAAAGAGCCACGGCATGGACTACATGCTCCCCGTCCTTTCGGATGTTCAGCTTGCGGCCCTCGCCGCTGGTGCACACCCGTACAAGATTGTGCAGATACACTGGCACAGCTCCCCAACGGACAAGCTGCTTGAGAAAATGGGCTTTGATGTTGCTTTCTACAAGAAGGATTTCAGCAACTACATCGAGGAGCTTCAGAAGGGAAAGGAGCCGGAGATGCTGTACAAGCCCCACGACGAGATGG
Source organism: Thermoplasmata archaeon (assembly GCA_021811925.1). Classification (GTDB taxonomy): domain Archaea; phylum Thermoplasmatota; class Thermoplasmata; order Sysuiplasmatales; family Sysuiplasmataceae; genus JAJZXY01. The sequence goes on from JAKAPY010000031.1 coordinate 12,767, forward strand.
AGAAGTATTTCGCTGTAAACAAGGGACATGTGATAATTGATAACTGAAGGAGAGGGCAAATTGGCAAACCCCAAGTTTCTTGTAATTGGAGGAGGGCCTTCCGGGCTTAGCGCCGCCCAGGACATAGCGGAAGCGGGAGGAGATGCAATACTTGTCGAAAAGGAGACTTTTCTTGGCGGCACGCCAAAGAAGCTCCACTACAGCCTGCTCGCCCCGGACATGAAGCCCGTGGAAGAGGTGCTCGATCCGCTGATTAAGACCGTTGAGAGTTCAAGTGTGCGCAGACTCCTCGGCTCGAGTGTGAAATCGGTCGAGAAGAAGGGCAAAAAATTCAATGTCACCATTGAAGGCAACGGGTCATCGGTCGAGGAGAGTGTCGATGCTGTCATAGTCGCCACCTGGTTCTCCCACTGGGATCCTCACAAGAAATACGAGTACGCCTATGGCGTCTATCCCGATGTCATAGATT
>JAKAPY010000032.1 GCA_021811925.1 Thermoplasmata archaeon
TGGACACTGCGGTGCCCCTGCGTCGCAGGACCGCTGGATCTGCGAGTGAGGCGCTCAGCAGGTGATCCACGATTTCTTTCCTGCTCTTGCCCAGCACAGAGGCAGCGCGATCTGAATTGAAATAGCCTGCGCCAATGCGGATTCCCTTTAGTCTTGCCTGGGACGCGACCCTGTACCACTCCGTGTTGTAGGATGTTGCAGCAGAGAGCTGCGACCGTTCGAGGGAGGTGCTTGCATAAGACATTTCAGGTGTCGGTATGAAAACATATCCGTCGGTGTTCTTCAGCAATGCTATCTCATGCCTGCCAAGAGAAAGTTTCCTGTTTCGAGGCATGCTTCTAGCATACTCCAGGAATGCTGGCGTGTCGTTGCAGACGGTAATAACGTTGTGACCCAGCAATTTCGCTTCGAGCTCTATCGCCCTTGCTATCTCCTCGTTGCTGTCCCACGTCTCAACCGTAACGGCCGAACGCTTCTTCAGTGGCAGAGATTTTGAAAATATGTGCTTTGCAAGCAGCTCGGGTAAGTCTTTCAAATCGGTTCACTTCCTGTAGATGGAGAATATTCTCCGCAGATTTCAGATTTGTCCTCCAGTTGGCCGGTTTTGGCGAATACAATGAGTCTGCGGTACTATGTGCATGTGTGAGTCATCCTGTGAAATTCCTGTTTACAATAATTATTCCGGCAGACACGAGAACAGTGCCTATGACTTCATAAGAGCCCGGAAGCGTGAGTGTGATGATCGACTGGAAGACTGTCGTGAGAACAGGGACCATAAAGAGATAAGAAGTAAAGACGGATGCCTGCATCCTTGAAAGCGCCCTGAAATAAATCGCGTAGGAAATGCCCGAGCCCAAAATTGTTATATAAGCCAGATAAACCCAGAATAGTGGAACGGCATCGAGCCTGACTGCTTCAAGCGGCAGGAAGGGGAGTATGAAGACCGCCCCGATCAAGTTTTGCACACCTGGGACAGCATAATGACTCAGTGTGTGTTTCCAGTTCTTGAATATAAGTATTGAGACGACCCATGACAGTGATGCGATCAGCTCAAGCGCATCACCCATCGCAAGACCCGATCTCTCGATATCTGGGAGAAAAATTGTCCCCACGCCGATGAAGGCGGCGACAACACCTACGACCTTTATTGGTGTGAGGCGTTCCCCCACCAGCGGAGAAAGTGCGACAACCAGCACAGGCTGTGTGTATACAAGCGTGGCGGCGACTGATGAGTTCACGGTTTCGAGACCGACATTGAGCGTGATGTAGAATATCGAGACCTGGAAGAGGCCTATCAGGGCAAGGTAGCCAATGTCGCGCCTGCTCAGCCTGCGTACTTCAGTTCCGCTGATCAACAAGAGGAAGAGGCCAGCCCCCAAGGATCTGAGGAGGGCGAAGAGAATAGGGCTTGAGTAAGCAATGCTGTATTTTATTACAAAGTAATTGCCGGCCCATATCGAGCACATGAAGAATATAAGAGTGAAGTTGTAGAGCCCCGGCAGCCTCGGCACAAATCGTGCCTATATGTGGACCATTATTAATGTGATGCCACGGTGCGGCTGCTCGACACAGCGCTCCTACACAGGCGCGGGTTGTGTCTCAAGCCCGTTGATCTCTTCCCTTGCAACAATCAGCAGGATGCCTGTCACGACGCCATCGAATATCAGCGCCGCTACTCCGAAGGCAAGCGAGTTCCTTTCCTTGGCCGCGTTCACGTTGCCGCGGTCGAGAAGATCCCTTATATTGTTTATTTCGACTGTAAGATAAATATCTATGACACCAAATGCAAGCAGGAATATGCCCAGTATCATTCTTCCTAAGCCACCCAGGACGTTTGTGTACAGGTTGAATATGCCGCCGAGGAGGTTGAATATGCCCTGGGAAATGAAAATGATCACGACTATTATTGAAACAATCAGCGCTGCAACCACTAGGATGTTCGCCGCCCCACGTGACGCAGGTATTGAAGGCGGGAAAGTGAAAGGTCTGAATTTCTCATTGTAACCAGTAACGGCACCCGACGCAGAATCAACTGAAACTGAATAGTATTTCCTGTATCCGCCCGTGGTAAGCTGCAACTCGACAAACCACGTTGCAGCGTCTTTCCTGACGGATTCAAAATATACGTTTTCGCCCGAAGCTCCGAATTTCTTCTGTATCCAGTCCCTGACTGACGATTCTGCGGATTCAGCGTCGTTCACGGACAAATTCTCGGCCTCCTGTGTACTATCAGGGTGATCGTATATCAACTGTCCGAAAGTAAAGTGGCCATTTCCCTCGTGAATGCCATGTCACAATTAATGCTAGAAAATTTTTGTCATTCTTCCTTCTTCGAGCAGATAATTGTGCTCGATACCGCTTTTCTCCGATGGGTCCTGGGAAACATACACTGTGTCGAAATGGGACTCTTTTGAGATGGAAACCATCTCGGAAATTATGCGATCCTTTTCACTCAGGTTCGACATCGCCTCATCTATAAGAAGCACTTCAGGGTTTGAGAGTATCGCTGTGGCAAGTGACACGCGAATACGCTGCCCGAGGCTCAACCTGCCGACCCTGCCTTCAAATGTTATGCCGAGTCTGCTGCGTATGTCATCCATCACGGATTTGCCCGGTTTGACATCTTTTGCACCCCATGAGAGGTGCTTGACTACATCCATATGAGGAAAGGAGGTCGACGCATTGACGAACGCTATGCGCCGCTTCTCAACAGGCAAAACGGCGACATCTCTACCGTTCACGAGGATTGAGCCCGAATCGATGGAGTGCATACCAAGCAGGCAGAGAAGAAAGGTGGATTTTCCAGCGCCGTTCTTGCCGCTGAGATGTATGAAACCCGAATCTTCCATGACTGCCTGGAGGTTGAAGGCGCCGAGGCGCTTTGAAAAGCGAGCCTGAATCACTCTCAGTCACCAGCCACCGTTGATCGGATTGCGGCTCTTTCTCCTGGCAAGACGGACTGCGACCATCAGCGCTATGCTGAACAGGACCATGAAGGAAGAGGCGGAGACTGCAACAGCAGTGCCGTAGTAGCCGAAGTACTCGTAAACAAGCACTGAGGCCGGACGCACACCGCTGAAGGGAGGCTGCAAAACGAAATAGGCAATAATGGCGATGGAGCCAAACTCGCTCATTGCCCGCCCCATGGAAGTGAGTGAGGCCGAAAGCAGATCGCGGGCCGAGGACGGAACTATGACCGAATACAGTATTCTCAACCTGCTTGCACCTAGCGAGGCGGCAAAGAGCTCGCTGTCCTGGCTTCTGGCGGCAAAAAGGGACTGGGCTGCCCGGATGTATATCGGCGCAGAAACAACAACAAGGGCGATAATAAGCCCCTGTACGGAGTAAAAGAAATTCACTCCAATGGACTGCAGGAAACTGCCGACTGGAGTCGTCCTGCTGTCAAGAAGCAGAAGTGAAATACCGACGATTGGGTGAGGAATTGACGCAGGAAGGTCTGCTGCAGTCTCAAGCACATCGTTACTCCTCCTTGAAAGGTGGTATGCGGCCGGCGTGAAAAGAAGAAACACCAGTGCGGCCGCCGCCGCAGAAGCAAAGAGAGTCAGGGCTATGGATTGCAGTACAGTGTAGCTGAAACCGAGCGCGCTCCTGTACACAACAAGGCCATAAAAGAGGAGAATAAGCATGGGCACCGACAAGGCAGCAAGAGAAGCATAAGCCCAGATGCTGATTGCATCAACCCTGAATGTCTTATGGCGGGCCAGTCTCACTCACCCCGTCTGTTTCTATGAAAGTGCTGTCTTGATTCCGCATCTGCGGCACTGATCGCCGGGGTTCCAGCAGAAATCACAGTGGTCCTCCATAGGCAAGATGGCCCTCGCTTACAAGTGCCGCTATCTCCGGGGGATCCTGAACCGAGGAAAACAGGATACACGGCTGCAGTGGATACATGCCAAAACCGGAGAGAATATTCGTGTTGTTCACCAAATAACCAAGAAAGGCATAGGATTCAGTGGACCGGGAACTGTTGGCAAGCACCGTGGCGTAAAGGAAAATAGGCGAACCCCTCACTGTCCCGTATGTGAACTTGCTGTAAAACGATGACATGCCGGGTTCACCCTGGTTGATTGAGGCCGGAAGCGAGATGAAACCAAGGCCATGAGCGATTGCAGCTGATTTGTAGATGAAGAGAAATTGAATGTACCCCGCTTCAAGCGGCGCAACAAGCAATGCCGCATTAAGCGAGCTCACACTCGCATTGTTGCCCAGTGTGGAGTTGACGAAATAGCCGACGTTGCCCCGATCGTAGAGGTAGCCTGCAATCTCAAGTGCGAGCCACCCCCTGAGTCCAGCGGGATCATCGGAAGAGTTGGCGATGCCCACCTTGACCGCACCGGAAGTCAGGTTGCTGAAAGCTGCATAATAGGCTGTCGAGCTGTTTGAAGCGTTCGCCTGGCTGAACATAGCTATGATGGATTTGGCTGTGGCATTGGACAACGTTGCGGATGAATAAGCAAGGACGAGCTGATCGGAGGCGAAGGCAACCGCCCAGCCACTGTATCTCGAAAGCAGATATGAACGGTCGAAAGCGCCCTTCGCAACGGATATGAATATGTCAGCTGGCGCCCCCTGGCCTATAGAACTTGCGGCGGAGTACGAGCCGGCGCCGATTGCCGGCGCGACAGGATAGCCAGTAGTGTTGTGAAAAGCATTGAGTATTGTGTTGCTTTCCAGGACATAGGCATCCGCTGAATAGACTATCAGCCCCTGGCCGTTCATGTTCAGTTCCAGGACCGCATAGGAGGACGCGGCTATTGTGCATACCACTATTATTGCCGACACCACAGCAAGTTTCCTGTTCATTGCCCGATCACGCAATTTCTCGATAACCTGCATTTAAATAAGTGTTTTCATCTACTCATTTGTCAAACACTTGTATTTGACAGAAGATGGTACAAACGGGGAAAGGCAGGGAAGAGAGACCGTATCTGACGGAAAGGCAGATCGAGATACTCTCCATGAGGAGGTCCGGACTCAGTCAGGTGGAGACGGCAGCAAAGCTTGGAATTACACGCCAGGATGTTGCAATCCTCGAGAAGAGGGCAATGAGGAACTTGAACCGGGCGGCGGCCACGCTCTGGATAGCTGAACAACGTGGAATTGTTCTGCACCTTAACCTGAAGAGGGGAATGCATATTCTGGATGCGGCGAAAGAAACCATTGCAAAGGCGGATGAAGGCGGAATACGGCTTGTTGACAACGCGGTGACAATTCTATCGGCCATACGATCTGCTTCAGGTGACGCGATGAAGTCAGGGGTGCTGGATGAGGGACTTGAAGCGTTCATATTTCAGGATGGCAGATTGCTTTTCAGGGAGACAGATACCAGCTAAACTCACCTGTTGGTATTTTGAAAAACTGAAGATCGATTTGCCAATCCTCCTCCTTGATACGGGCCGTATATGCCGGAAATCAACCTTCTTCCTGAAGCTGCGTTTTTGCGCCAATATCGGCGATCATGGCCATCTTTATCCGGTCATAGTGCAGCTCAATCTCCCGCTCTATGAAGCCAGGACGCAGCAGGAGATAGAGACGTACGAGACTGGATGTTATGTTTATGTCAACACTCATCTCCAGCTCAGAACCTGTCCCGGCGGGCCGGAGCACCCAGGACTGATCATATTCGGCCACCTTGAAGCTCCTGAATTTCAGCACACCCCTGCCCTGCCACCTGTCCGGAGGAAGAATGGTCACATGCGTTTCCTCCTGCAGGCTTGTCCCCGGAAATCTGTTTGCAAGACTGAATTCATTCCCGGATATCCTTGTCACCCTCCTGCCCCCAGGTGGATCGCCGAAAATGGCGGTGTCGTCAGGAGTGTAGGCAGTAAGCCATGCGAATGCCATGTCCGGGGGAGCCGGAAGCTGCCTTCGCACCGTGAGTCTCTTCACTACACGATATTGCGGGCGGCCATTATATGTGAATTGTGCGGCATGGCCGCTCGGTTGCGCTGCATGCGCCCCTGACAGCGACGAACGCATGCGTCATCCGGCGGTCTCCCCGTTCTCATGATCATTATCGCCGACCCAAATTGTGTCATTCAAAAATATCTAATAAATGAAGACGCATTGAGGAGAGTAAAGCCGGGAGGCGGGGATTTTGGACATATACGACATCAGAATACTGAAAGTTCTGGAGGAAAATGCCGAGTTGCCATTGAACGACATAGGTAAGAAGGTTGGATTGCTGTCACCATCTGCCGTCAGCAAGAGAATCAGCAAATTGAAGGAGAATGGCTACATAGAAAGGATTACGGCCAGGTTGAATTATGAGAAGCTTGGCTTCAATTTCGCAGCTGTCACCTTTCTGGAAGGCAGGCACAAGAAGAATTCGGAGAACATCACTGGAGAAAAAATCTCCAGAATGCCCGGGGTTGTTGCCGTTCACAATACGCTTGGCGATTCGGACTTTATCGTAAGGACAATCAACAGGGATATGGGAGAGTTCACGAGAACGCTCGACATGATACTTGACACCAACATGGTTGAAAGGTCGAAGACAAGAGCCATTGTCAAGACTTTCAAGGACATGGATTTTACAGGTGTCAAGGTGGACGAAGAGGATGTCAACTAGGACATGAGCATCCCCCGGCCATAGCTTGAGCCCCTGCCAGGAAACACATGCTGAAACGCACTTCCAGGCAATGCTCACTTCAGAATTGGCAAAAGGAAAGGATTTGGATTAAGTGGTTTGCTTGCGGCTGCTCAGTCTGCAGGGGCAGGCTTTGCAGATGGCATCACAAGTCTCGCCAGTGCGGAACCGACATAGCAAATGAGCACATTAATTGCGAGCGCCGTTGCGGAAATGTAAAGCAGACCGAATGGAGACTTCATGAAGCTCGTGCTCAGAATGCTGAAATTGTTGGCCTCCAGTGTGAGCCATATACCTGATGCCATTCCAATGGCCCACCCTGCAAGAAGAGCATATTTGTGCAGGAAAGTCCGGTCGTAGAGCCCGAGCATTATGGCTGGAAGTGTCTGCGCAATGAATATTCCTCCCAGAAGTTGAAGCTGGATGGCGTACGTGTCGGAAACCACAAAGACGAATGCAAGGGCCATGAACTTGAAAATAACAGAAGTCCACTTGACAATCAACGTCTCTGTTTTAGGCTTCAGATTGGGCACGAATTCCTTGATTATGTTTCTTGTGAGCAGGTTTGCCTGGGAGATTGCCATGACGGCTGCAGGTACCAGGCCGCCGATGAATATGCCCAGGAATGCAAAACCGGCAAACCAGTCTGGCATCGTTGCACTTATGAGCGCGGGGACAACAAGGGTTCCGTTAGCTGCCACACCGGCGGGATGAACAATTGCCAGTGCCTTGGGCACGGCGTAGACAAGCACGCCGAAGAGCGTCAGGAGGAAGAGACCCACTCCGTATAGCGGGAGCAGTGCGGTGCTGAACCTGACAGTCCTGACGTTCTTGGAGCTGAGTACCCCGTTTATGGCATGTGGATATAGATAGAGTTGGAGCGCACTCAGAACGAAGAGGCTGACGTAGGCGTTCGTCAGGGTAGGGGAAAGCGTGGCAAACGATACTTTGGGAGCAATCGTGTGTGCCGACTGGAAAGCTGCCGCGAATCCTCCGTTTATCTGCGTAGGTACGTAGATGATTACAGCAAGGACTGTTGTCAGTATGATGACATCCTTCATTATGGCAGTTAGCGCAGCGCCGCGCAGTCCGCTGACAAAGGTGAAAACAGCCAGCACGACAAAGGAGATGATCAGCGCCACTTCGCTTGTTCCGGCCAGAGTCGTCGGGAAGTATGGCTCAAGCATGACAATCAGGACTGCTCTCATCCCCACTATCTGCAGTGCAATATAGGGCAGTTCGGCTATTATGCCTGTGGCTGCTATAGCAATCGCGAGTGTTTTGCTGTTGAACCTCTCCTTGACAAAGTCGACCCCTGTGATGTAGTGCTTTTCCCTTGACATCTTCCAGAGGGTGACCATAACAATCATAGCAACTGCGAAGGTTGCCATGACATAGGGTGTCGCATATGCAAAAATGGCTCCCGACGCGAAGGCTGCAGACGGGACGGCTATGAATGTGTATGCAGTGTAAAGATCGGCTCCTACCAGAAACCATGCAAGATAGGGACCCAGTCTTCTTCCTGCCAGCGCCCACTGGCCAAGGTCGGACAGATCGCCCTTTCTCCAGTATGCTGCCGCGAAGCCCAGAAAGGTGAAAACAGCAAACAGGGCCAGGAACACAATGATTGTTACAAGAGCCATTACGCATCCCTCCCGTCCTTGTCGCCTCTGTCAAGTATGAGTGCAGCCGCTAGGTACATGAATGCGGCTATGAACAGCCACAATCCCTGGAACCACCAGAAGAATGGCAGTCCAAAGAGCTGCGGGTTCAGTTTGTCATATAGTGGCACATCCAGCAGGACTACCGTTGGTATAATCAACAGCAATGCAGCTGGTATGTAAGATGCTTTGACCATTGTTTTTGAGCCCCCTCAACTGCACCCTGAAAGTCTTTACCGCTCATAAACCTTGCTGAAGGGGCATTTCCTGCCGGCTTCTCCTGGTTTCTGCCCTTATGAAAACAGCCGTCGTGCGTGCCGACTCAGGTGCTGCCTTTCCGGGCAAAAGCAGCCCCGCAAGTGCAATGATAGACTGAGGAGACAAGCAGGAACTTGACGCCCTGATGCACCTTCATCTGCTGACCACAGTACCGACAGACAATCTGCATTTACCTGTCACCATGGGAGTCAATGCAGTTCCCGGCTAAAATCCTGCGCGAACATAATTGCACATGGCGGCCAATCCATGCAAAGAATGCGCAGGATGCAAAGCGCGTGCGCTGACTGTGAATGCCTGTTTAAGCCCTGTCACTTGACTGAAATGCGTTGCCCAGCTTCAGGCTCCGCAACCGCAACCGCAACCGCCGCCGCCGCAACTGCAACCAGCGCCGTTATTGACCTTAAGGTTAGGGTTGTTGATTGTGAAACCGCCGCCATCGAGCGACTCGACGTAGTCTATCTGCGTCCCGTCCAGATAGCCAGCACTTTCCTTGTCGACAACGATCTTGATGCCGTTCTGGGCCATCTCAATGTCCTGTGCAGGGTCCGAATTCTCATCGAACGCCATCCCATATCTGTAGCCGTGATCGGCTGCAGTAAGGTATACCCTGAGCAGCAGGTCATGGGAGTCCTGCTGTGAAATCAGCGACCTCACCTTGTCACATGCTTTGTCAGTCAACATCAGATTGACCATACTAACGACCTGCTCTTTCGATTAAGGTAACGATATTTAAAGTTTCAGAAGCGATTGCGGCTACTGTGCACTTCCGACTTTATAAATCGGTAAGGAAGGGGCAGGCACTGCAGACAGCCATTGGGGGCTGCGGTGCCAGCAGGGAGGAGCATTCACCTTTTCACCATGATGACAGTTGAAGAATGGACAACAACAGTGCCATTCTTTGTCTTCCGTTTGTGAAAATCCTCCGTTGCAGCAGCCACCTCCAGACCGCTGAATATTTCCGTGAGACTGTCTGTGCCCATGAAATCATGGCTGGAGGCGAAGTCGATTGCTTCTTCTATTCCAAGTCTGTCGAGCGGCCCCCTTTCCTCCACACCGATGAAACCGCCATTCTTCAAAAGCCTGGTTATCCCTGGGCCAAGCGTCTTCAGCCTGTCTGCCGGGTACCCCTGGAATGCGTTTCTGGAATAGATGAAGTCGAATGACCCGTTAACAAACGGGAGGTGGAACATATCCGCCAGGACTCCATTGAACCCCTTCCTCCGGGAAGCTCGTTCCACAGCGGTTGGGCTGGCATCGGCACCGACATAGAACATCCCGCCGCAACCTGATGAAGCGGCCATGTTGATCAGGTGGGAATAGGTTCTCCCCGTCCCGCTGGCGATCTCAAGAACATGACTCACGGAATGCATATGTTCCATGAACCAGAGTTCAACTGTGGACGAAAGCGGATAACCGCCGATGTCGCGACCGGAAGAATGGTAGTTTTCCCAGAATGCAATGACAGATCCTCTGTCGCTTTCGGGATGACGCGCATTCGACTTCCCCCCGGTCCTCATCCTTCACCGCTTCTTTTCAGGAGAAGGAGCGTGTCCCCGGCCTGGACTGGCTCCGCTTCCTTGCCTTCGGTGTAGTAGGAGTGCTTGACATCAAATGCATCCTTCTCAACGGTCATGATTCCACCCTTCCACCTGATGAGCATGTTTCCTGCCCCGTCGAACTGAAGAGTAGACAGGTCTGCGGAACGAAGCGCCTCAGTTATTTCCTTCGCCTTCTCGCGATACTTCGGACCGATGTACTGGAAGTTCGGCTTCACCGATGATATCCTTCTCTCAAAGCTCTGGCTACGCGAGAAGACTACTTTCTGAGCCCTCAGGGCGCTTCCTATCTCGGATGAGCATTCGGCGAGCTTCCTGTCCGGGGAAATGACTGTTATCTCCTCGAGTTCTCCCCTGAAATCAGCATCCGCCCTCCATGTCCTGACAGCGTTGACGATAGCGGCTGCCTTTTCACCTGCATCTGCGGAAGAGAGTGACATGGAGAGTTCACCTGGCCAGTCGGAGACATGGATGCTTGCAGGGGACGCATCGGTCCTGAAGAACTTCTGGTAGATGGCCTCGGTGACATGCGGAAGGAATGGAGCGAAAAGAGCTGTGATTCCCGATGCTGTCTCCCTGAGAACCCAGAGAGCATTCTTGTCATCCTTTCTGGCCCTTGACTTCACCATCTCGATGTAGTTGTCGGCGAACTCGTGCCATGCAAACTGCTCGATAACCCTCATAGCCTTGTCGAATTCGTATCTGTCCATCAGTTCGGTCGCATTCCTTACCGTTTCATTGTAACGGCCCACGATCCAGCTGTCAACAGGATTGAGCCCGGAGGGCGGATGCTGTGGCGAGCTGGAGGCAGTGACGAAGTTTGCTATGTTCCAGAGCTTGTTGCAGAGCCGCTGCCCGTGCACAACATCCCTTTCCCTGAATGCCTGATCCGTGCCGAGGCTGCATGTAGCAGCATAGTACCTGAGTGCATCGGCTCCGTACTTCTCTATTAGCGGAACAGGATCTATCACATTGCCAAGGTGGGTGTGCATTGGAGTCCGGTCAGGGGCCATTATGAAGCCTGTGATCATTATATCCTTCCACGGAATTGCGTCCAGGAGCAGATTGCTCCTCAGGACCGTATAGTATGCCCATGTCCTGATTATTTCGTGAGCCTGCCCCCTCATGGACATCGGGAACATCTTCTTGAAGAGCTTTTCGTCCCTTAGCCAGTAGCAGTTGTAAAGAGCGCTAATGCTCGAATCCATCCATGTGTCAAAGACATCCGTGCTCCCCTGCAGCTCGGAGCCGTCATTTGGACAGGGAGTGGGAGCCTTCATTTCCACTGGATCTAAGTAGCAGTCGTCCTCCTTCGCGGGAAGTATGAATCCACACTTGCGGCACTCCCAGATTGGGATAGGGGTTGCAAAAAGCCTCTGTCTTGATACCACCCAGTCCCAGTCAAGCGAGTTTGTCCAGTCCGTCAACCGCTGCTTCATGAACGCAGGATACCAGTCGATCCTGTCGGAGGATTTCAGGACATCGCTGTTGAACTGCACGCTCTTGAGAAACCACTGTATCTTCTCTATAATTTCCACGGGTGTGGCACAGCGCCAGCACACGCCAACGTTCTGTTCGATTTTCTCCGACTTGCGGAGCCGGCCCGCAGACTTGAGTTCGTCCAGCATCTTCCTCCTCGCGCCGGCAGCATCCATGCCTGCCAGCAGCCCCGCATGCTCGTTCATCTTGCCGAACTCGTCTATTATGACCGTGACAGGGAGGTGGTGCTTCAGGATCCAGTTTGCATCCTCCTTGTCGCCATAAGAGCATATCATCACCGCCCCGGAACCGAATTTCATTTCGACTTTCTCGTCCTCGATTACGCGCACCTCATTCCCGTAGACAGGCAGAATAGCAAGCTTTCCCTTCGCCTGGCTGTATCGCACGTCGGCTGGATGAACAAGGATTGCCTTGCATGCGCCTATGAGTTCAGGGCGTGTGGTTGCAATTGTAATTGAACCGCCCCCTTTAAGCACAAAGTCGACGTAGTGGAGTTCCGTCTCCCTCTGCTCCCTTTCGACCTCGGCATCTGCAAGTGATGTATTGCAGTGGACGCACCAGTTCACAGGGAAGGTGCCACGATATGCCAGTCCCCTGGCAAGCATCGTCAGGAAGCTTATCTGCGTGTATTTTCTGTACGACGTAGAGTGGGTCTCATAGTAGATGGAGGGATCGAGGCTCATGCCAAGCATCTCAAACTGCCTTGTCATTGTCTCGATAAACTGGTTTGCATAATCGTTGCAGAGCTTCAGGTATGTCTTCCTGTCGACTGAGAATTTGGTGATCCCGTACTTCTTCTCGGTTGCCGTCTCTACGGGCATCCCGTTTCCGTCGAAGCACAGGGGGAAGAAGACATTGCAGCCTTTCATCCTCCTGAATCTGGCTGCAAAATCGAGAATGGGATAGCCGGTGGCGTGGCCAAGGTGCAGGGCTCCGGAGGTATACCTGGGTGGGGTGTCGATGCTGTAGATTTCCTTCTCGGAATGGGGATCGAACCTGTAGACAGACGATTCCCGCCAGAACTTCTGCCACCGGGGCTCCTGTTCCCTCTGGTCATAGGCTGCCATGCTTGATTGGAGAACTTGGGGAAATTAAAATACGTTCCTGATGGCGGAACTGCAGCCCTATGGGCGAAACGACGGTTTATAACGCCGTTATATTCTTATAATCGGCTTTGTGTCGTCAAGTCGAAGAGTGGTGGAACCTGCTAGCTATTGAACTTACCTCGCTGATAGCCGCATTCGTCATAAGCTTCAGGGAAGGGCTTGAAGCATCACTTGTGGTGATAGTCGTCATGAGCTACCTCAGGGCGACCGGCTCCAGGAATGTGAGTTATGTTTATTATGGCATTTCAGCCGCTGCAGCGGTCGCAGTGGGCATCGCATTCACTGTCGGGTATGCTTATGCCTCCTATGGAGACTATTTCGAGGCGGCAATGGGCACCTTTGCAGTCGTTGTCCTTGTATCCATGATCGTTTTCATGAAAAGGCATTCCCATTCGATCAGCAGCACACTCAGGCAGAAACTCGAGAGGGGGATAAACAACTACGGGCCCTCGGCCATTTTCATTATAAGTTTCACAACAGTTCTGAGGGAAGGCG
>JAKAPY010000212.1 GCA_021811925.1 Thermoplasmata archaeon
ATCCGCTTCGTCAGTGTGCTCGAACATGACCGACGCATCCGTGCCTTCAGGCATTGGCGCCCCCGTGGCAATCCTGACGCACTCGCCTTTTCCGACCCTTCCCCTGAAGAATGTTCCTGCCCTTGCTTCCCCTATGACCCTCAACCTGTTCTCTCCGCCTGAAGTGTCTGCGCTCCTCAGGGCGAAACCGTCAACTGTCGACCTGTTCCATGGAGGCACATCCACCCTGCCTTTCACGGTGACTGAAATCACCCTTCCCCAGGCGCTGTCCAGGGCAACCCGCTCCACTCCGCTGACCCGCCCTGAATTTGCGACCGATGCCCTGACCGCTTCCTCGAGCGTCCTGTAGTTCCACCTGCTGCTCATCTGTTCACTTCTCTGACAATGTGCCTGATCTCGGGCAGAATGATACTTTCTGTCGCCAGTCTTGCCGCTTCGGGAGAACCGGGAAGGCAGAATACAATTTTCCTGCTTATCACACCCGCAATCGCCCTTGACATTACCGCAGCAGTCCCTATTTCCTTGTAGCTGAGGTATCTGAAAACTTCTCCGAAACCGTCCAGCACCTTGTCCATCAGCGGCCTGAGTGTTTCGTATGTCACATCCCTTGATGTTATTCCGGTCCCGCCAGTGAAAACGATTGCGTCGCTCCCCTTCTCTATCGACTCCTTCAGCGCAGCGAGTATCTGTGACGGCTCGTCCTTCACAATGCTTCTTGCCGCAACCGCATGCCCCTCCCCCCTGACAAGCCCTTCAATCACATCACCGGAAGAATCATTTTTGGCATGCCTGCTGTCACTGACGGTGACAATGCCGAAGGTGATTTTCTGCGGGGAGGTTTCCCTGTGTTCATGGACAGCCAAGCTATCCCACCTTTTTCTTCCGTACCACCGAAATGCCGCTGATAAGCGTCGACGGATACTGTCCGCCTTCGTCCTTCTCAGTCTTCTTGACCATGTCCCAGACAGTAAGCAGTGCAACGCTCACGGCCGTCAGCGCCTCCATTTCAACGCCCGTCTTCCAGTCCGCCTCTACCCTGCAGGTGCATGAAACGCCGCCCCCCTTAATCCTGAGTTTCACATCAACCACATTCAGCGGTATCTGGTGGCAAAGGGGTATGAGTTCCGAGGTCCTCTTCGCTGCACTTATGCCTGCAATCTCGGCGACTGCCAGCACATCCCCCTTCGCGCTCCCTTCCCTTATGGCCCTGATGCTCCTCCCGCTGAGGCTGATGCTGCCCTCAGCGACTGCAATTCTGTGCACTGATTTCTTGGGTGTTATGTCCACCATTGAGATCTCAGGCATCATTTTCTTTCTGACTGCCACTGTGTCCTCTCCCCGATATCCTTCTTCCAGATAGGCACTTCCTGCTTAATCCTCTCGATTATTTCGGCACATCCTCCAAACGCATTCTTTCTCCGCTCGGAGGATACAGCGACAACAACGCTCAGCTCTCCCGCCGGCACATCTCCCACCCTGTGCAGCACCGTGGCATCCGTCAGCTTCCATTTTTCGACGGATTCTGCGACAATCTCCCCCATTCTCTTCGTTGCCATCTCCGGATAATGTTCGTAGTGCAGCTTTTCTATCCTGTCCTTCCCTTCCCACGGCCTCACGGCGCCGGAGAACACTACCACGGCTCCCGAATCAACTTTGCCGAGTCGTGCCATCGCCTGTTCCACATCTATCTTCCTTTCTGTGACTTCTACGTGCATCATCCACCACTCACCGGCGGCAACGCGGCCACCCTGTCGCCTGCCCTGAAAATGTAAACGTCCCTTGCGATTGTCTCATTCACTGCGAACATGGTGCTGCCCATTCGTCCGGAGAGCGCTGAAAACTGTTCAGCTATCCTCTTCCTGAGGTCGGCTATGGACCAGGGACCGCTTCCTTCCATCTCCACCTCGATTGTATCGCCCCCGGCTATCTCCCTGAATGACGCGAATACGAGCACCTTGATTTTCATTGCCTGTTCTCCTCTCACTTTCTTGCCACGGATATTCTCTCAGTCGCGAAGACAATCTGCTTTTCGGTTGAATAAGACTCACATATATCTATCATAACCTGTACTGAACACCCTCCGGGCCCTTTCCACGCACTTCCGGAATTCCATGGGCGGAAAGTACTCCAAAACCAATTATATGAGCAAGGTTTGACAAAGGATGGTAACCATGGCAAAGAAGTTTGCTGGCATTTTTACAGCGATTGCGACGCCTTTCACCAAGAAAGGCGAGCTTGATGAAGAATCGATGGGCGCCCTGGTGGATTTCCAGGTAAGATCCGGTGTAAACGGCATATACGCCTGCGGAACCACCGGCGAGGGTGTATCGATGACCCTTGAGCAGCGAAAGCGCGTTGCCGAAATATGTGTTGACAGGGCAAATGGCAAGGTAGTCGTGATGACCCAGGTTGGCGATGAGGCGATCGAGAACATAAGGGTCCTTGCAAAGCATGCCGATGACATAGGCCTGGACGGGATCGCTTCACTCACTCCATACTATTACAAGCCGGATAACGACGCGGTTGTTGATTTCTACAGGGAAATAGGCACCTTTACCGACCTGCCGCTGTTTATCTACCACATACCGCCATTTACAGGACTCACCCTGAGCCCAAAGACAATTGCAAGAATCATGACAGAGGTTCCGGCAGTCAAGGGGATCAAGGACAGCAGCGGTGATTTCAAGCACCTTCTTGAGATACTTTACTACAAGAGATCGGAA
>JAKAPY010000213.1 GCA_021811925.1 Thermoplasmata archaeon
TCCAATGTTTTTAGCGAAGCGTAACGAGAAATTATTTTTGAAAGTTGGAACACTTGGAACTTTTGGAACAAGACGCCGTTATTTGCCCGTTTCCCTATATAGGGGGGTACTGAAGTATGTGTTCCAACTCGCTTGCAATTTTTGGAACACTTGGAACACAATAATACCCCCATGTATGGGCAAAAAGGAGGGATAGTGTGATAAAAAAAGACAAGCCCGAAGAGCATAACTTTCAGTATTACGATAAATCAACTGAGACGCTCATACGGCTTACTGAAAGAAAGTTCACGACCAGAACCTATGGCGTGGAGGATCCCAGGGATGTGGTGCTCTACACCGGCAAAGCATTCGTCCTTTTCGGGGACAGACAGAGCATTCTCCAGGAAACCGAAGAGACTGAAGAGGGCTTTCCATTCCATCTTATGATCAAGCCATCCGACAATTTGTATGGGTTCCTGCCTGATTTAAGGCGTTACACAAGAAAGGGTATCATGGCCGGTTCTCCTGTTGACCCCATGGACATTCAGAGCGATTTCGGGAGAACGCTGTTCCAGGACATCGAAAATCATCTGGGCAGGGTGGAAACTTCAGCCCTCTGTGGAAGATTCCTGCAGGCGTTGCATGAACACTCAGATGGCACTGATACGGTCATGATAGAATGGTTGCTGGAAAATACACAGATTGTGGTGAACTACGGCGCGCCAACGGGCATGGACATCACAATTGAAGGCAGGACATTCCGACTGAAGGACGATGATGTGATCACGAGCAAAAACTTCACGATATGGTTCGTGAGCGAATTCGGCAAATATCCCATCCTGAGCAAGGTAGACTGGCAGCAGCTTGTAACTTTCTGGTCACAGCGCAGCATAAGGAAGGATCCCGCATCGGACAGCATCGCCGAACCAATCGTGGATGACTTCCTCGACATGCTGCAGATGGCCACCTGCGCAGTTGATTTTGGTCCGGCAGTGGGTGATAAGATATCCGTCAAGTCATCTGTCTTCGTCGCCGATGCGCAGACCGATTCTGTCTTCGTCCCTGTCTACATGATGAATTCGCTTTTCGCCAACTACAACCTGTCCTCGCGAAAGAAGAGGCAGATGCTCGGTTCATTCCTCAAGGGCGTCGAGAAACAGAAAAAGCGTGTGGAATGCGAGAACGGCAGCAAGATGCAGCCATGGTTCTGGGTATTCAAGCTCTCGCGCATAAGGTCGGAGCGCCCTGGCATAATCCCGTCAGGCACGCTGGATGATGCGCAGAACGCTCAGGATGCAGGCGTCCAGGGCATGGTAAACGACGGCCTCAGCTTTTCGACAGACCCCACAGATATGATGACTTATGTGTTTCGATGCAAGTCTCGCGTATCATTCAAGCTCGATGGCGCCCAGTATACGATGGGGGACGATGACGCTGAAATCCTCCCGTCAAAGGTCGCCAAACATCTTGAGTCGCTAGGCTTCGGGAGGGCTGACGCAGTATGATACTAAAGTATCAGAAATTTCAACCCGTGTCCAGCTACTGTTTGCGCCTAAATTCCGCGAAGGCATGGATGGGCGCAGGTGATTGAATGACAGGCAGAACAAACATTGAGTGGTGCGACTACAGCTGGAACCCTGTAACAGGGTGCAGCAAAGTATCGGAGGGATGCCGCAACTGCTACGCGGAGGCTCTATCGCACAGGTTCGGCAGGAGCTTCGAAGTTACTCTGCATCCTGAAAGACTCACAGCCACAAGGAAGTGGAAGCCAGGCAGGATATTCGTAAACAGCATGAGCGACCTCTTTCATGAAAACATCCCGTTTGAATTCATCACCGAAGTCATGCACGAAATGGACCGCAACAAGCAGCACACGTACCTCATATTGACCAAACGCCCCGAGAGAATGGTGGAATATTTTGGCGAAGCCTACTACGACTGCACGCTTCCTTCACATGTCTGGTTTGGGGCAAGCATTGAGAACCGCAGATGGACAGGGAGAGCGGCAACACTCGTATGGATGAGATTATTCGCAGCACACATCTTCCTGTCATTGGAACCGCTTCTTGAGTCACTGGCTCCCTTCGACTGGCTCTGCGATAACGTACCAGACTGGATAATCGCAGGCGGGGAAAGCGGCCCCCATTTCAGGCAGGCCGATGCACAGTGGTTCAAGGAGATTCGTGACTTTTGCACCGCACATGATATTCCATTTTTCTTCAAGCAGCCGGGTGGCCTGAGACCTGGAGGCCGTGCACTCCTCGACGGGCAGGAATGGCGTCAATCGCCGCCTGCTTGGAAGGGTTTTGTTGGAGGGAGTGAATGACCCAATCTGTCGCTCCGGCTTTCGAATGTCCCTCCTGCGGCGTGGAATACAACGCGGAAACCGCACGTGCGAAGGGCTTTTATTGCGGCTGCACCCCGCAGCTGATATTCATGCGGAGGCTGCGGCGGTGAGAGTACTCCGCTGCCCCAAGGGATGCGAGTTGCGTGTACTCGTCGACCGTTCGTACAGTTCCATTCGGCGTACTTGCCTGGATCACCTGCGGCACGTGCATAAGGTTTCGGGCAGTGATCTCGAGACCCTGACGCGCGCTATGTTAGGTGCCGATTTCCGCGAGAGCCCTGAGTATGAGTTGCATAAGCTTCCAGTCTGGGAGGAAGGATATTGACGATGCCAAAATATGTTCTGGCCATGTCGGTTATGTACCT
>JAKAPY010000033.1 GCA_021811925.1 Thermoplasmata archaeon
TGCTTGTATTCTTTGCTCTTCTTCCTGTTTTCCTGAAAGTGCTCAAGCCGAGAAGAAACAGCCACGGAACATTGGTGCCGACACTTCGGCAGGCGTTTGCCTCGCCTGCTGAGAGGAAGGTAAGGACAGCCCTCTCGCTGTCGCTCTTCTCGTTCGTCATATTTGGCATTGTCTCGGTCTCTATCCTGGGTTCAATGATAAACACAGCCGCTGTAAGGACAGTCAACGACCAGAGCGGCGGCTACAATTTTGTTATGTACAGCGCCAATGGCGGCAACATGACATCGGCGCTTGAAGGAGATGTCAATATCACGCAGTCACTCGCATACGCCAGCATCATATATGACGTTGGCACGAGCGTCACGAGCAGCGGGAACGGCTTTTCGGCTTTTGTCTACCCGCTGGTAGGCCTTCCGCTGTGGGACAAGGCACCATTCTATTCGCACAACAGCTACAGTTTCTACAGCCTGTCGTCTGCCTATGCCTCCCCTGCGGCAGCTTGGTACGCAGTTGCGCACAACAGTTCTCTTGCCATCATCGATATGACACTGGCTGGAGTCTCTCCGGGCAATTTCGCCCAGGGCGTACAGGCCCATGCGAAAGTGGGCATAGGCGGCACTCTGACTCTGTATGGACAAAACCGCTCATCTGTGAATGTGACCGTGATTGGCATTCTGAACGAGTTCGGGCTCCAGGGGATATTCGTTAAGGAAGGCACCCTGCAGTCACTGGGGCTCCTCAGCCAGGCATATCCAGTCATCATGGTGAAGGTCAAGCCGGGCGTATCTGCAAGCGCCGTGTCGATACAGGCAAGGAGGGATCTTGTAGCCTACAACCCGGTGGTGATTGACCTTGCGCTAATCACTGAACAGCTAACCATGGCCATAAACGGTGTGGTGGAGATGACGGAGATATTTATCGCCATGGGGCTGGTTGCCGGCACTGCCGGCCTTGGTATAATTGCGATGCGCTCGGTGGTGGAAAGGTATCAGCAGATCGGGCTTCTCCGGGCCCTTGGCTTTACCAGGAGGATGGTCTCAGCCTCCTTCCTGCTCGAATTTGTTTTCATAGCACTGTCCGGCTCGCTGATAGGCGTGCTGATGGGCCTGCTAAATGGATACATCATTTCGCAGAGGCTCAGCAGCCTTCTTTCATTTGACTACTATCCCGTGACTATAGCCGCCCTTGTGCTCATATCGATTGGGCTCACAATTGCCGCCGTGCTCAGTTCAGTCAGGGCGGTCTCCAGAATAGAGCCATCTTCCGCATTGCGGTATATAGAGTGACTTGCCGGTTTGGCGCGCGGACATGTGCCTGTGACTGACATTCGTCTGACGATTCGATATTATTATATCTCTCTTCAGCCATATGATGCAAGGGATTGGGATGCCGATAGCTTTCGAGATGCTGTTCAAGAACAGGGTTCTCAGGGCGCACTGGATGAAGAGGGCGGGTGCGGGACTCATTGATATTGCCACGGTCTTCGTTCCCGTATGGGCAATCGCACTCTCATTTGGACTTGAGAAGGCCTACTTCGACCTTTTTGTGGGAATAGCTTCGGGTGTCTGCTGGTTCACTTACTCGACTCTCAGCGAGTACTTCTACGGTTATACGCTGGGCAAGAAACTTGCCTCGCTCAGGGTATCAAGCGAGAAGGGCGATGTTTCGCTGCATGAGGCAGCTTTCAGGAACGTGCCGAAGTTGTTCTGGTTCATTATGCTCCCGCTGGATCTCCTGCTGGGCATGTTCACTTACGGCGATCCGAGGCAGAGGTTTGTGGACAGGGTCTTTGAGACAACGGTGGTTTCGACACTTCCTGCTTCGTCCCTAATACATGTGAAAGTCAGGCAGCCAAACGATTTCTGATCAGTCCATAAGCACAATGCCGTTATCGCCCACGGAATACTGCATTATCCTGGACCTCTCGGGAAAGTTCTTGACCTTGCTGACAATAAGGTTGCTTTCGAATTTCTTTCCGACTCTTTCCCTTTCAAGCTCAATAAGGGTATCCATGAGCGCATCAATGGAATTCTGGACCTTCGCATCGAAAACTCCCTTTGTGAGGGTTACGATCATGAGGCTCTTGTTCTTGTTTGTGTATGCCCTGAGTGTCCTGAGCGAGCTGAGCACTTCCTCCACCCCGTACGTGTCTATGAAGAAGTCGAGAGAGTCCACAATCACCCTGAATGGCGGTTTCATCCCGAAAATCTCATGAGTAAGGTATGTCAGGAAATTGAATGGCCTGTCGGTCATTTCCGCATATTCGTGGACATCCTTCACCTTCAGTCCCTCCTGCCTGTACTTGGTGATCTCGAGCCTTCTCATCAGGACGGTGTCATGATACTTGTCCCCTATGTCGACAACGGTAGTGTCGGTACTCCATCCGAATCTCTTCAATGAGCTGTATACATCGTCCGTGCCCTCGTTGGTCGTGAAATAGTAGCTTTCCTCGTCCCCGACTGTGGCAAATCTCCTTGCGAAAACACCGCTTCCGGATCCAGGGGGACCGACTATTGCGCAGACCGTCCCCTCTACAAATCCTCCTCCGAGGACTCCGTCAAGCTCCTTTATTCCAGTTGTAAGAGGCATCATACACCGCCTATCTTCACTACCCTGTCGCTGACCAGTCCCAGGAGGGTGGTGACCTCCGGCGACTGCTGCTCCTTGATGCTCAATATGATTGTCGTAGAGCCCCTGGATCGAAGATTGTTCACCAGGATATGGAGAAACTCTCCCATAATCTTCCAGTCGTTGTGTATGTGCAGCGTGTTAACAGAGTCTATTATGACAATTGACCTCCTGGCGGCGGACTTTCGCCTCAGGAACTCGACTTTCAGCATTATGTTCTCGAGCATTGTCGGGCTTTCGATGAAAATAACGTTATCATACTTGCCCTGCTGCCCCGTCATCATGTTTGAAATGCAGTCAATGAACTTGACATCATCCGAATCAACTCCGATCATCTCCATTGCGTTTATTATCGCATCCGCTGGAACAGTGGAGGCAATATAGACGATCTGAGTCTTGCTTTCGTCCTTCAGGTTCATGAGGCCCTTGACGGCGTCAAAGTAAACCTCGGTTGAGATCTCGAGCGAAGTTGAAGTCGAAGGCTCGACATCCTTCAGCTCCTTGAGGACCATCGCGCTTGCATCCATTGTCAGCTGCCCCCCTTAAGCAGGGGAACCAGAAGTATTCCGGCCGTTGTCAGGTCAAGCACGTATTTCGCCCTGGAGTGGGATGTTCCCCTCATCTTTATGACCTGCAGAGTCCTGAGCATGTCTCCGTTCCTCTCGAGATTCCCCATGAGTATCACTCCGTCCGCTATTGCCTCCTCCACCCCGTACTTTGAATAGGAGGCATCGGCCGCGGTGAGTTCGGAGATTATGAGCGAAGTTGCCCCAAGCCCGGAGAGCGCCTTGCTGAGGCCTATCAGGAGGTTTCTGAGTTTCTCCTGCGAATCAACCTGGTATGCCACCGATGTTATCGAATCAATGACGAGTCTCCTTGCCTTGGTCTCACGTGTCAGGTCACCTATGGCGCTAACAAGGAGATCGACATCTTCAATGCTCATCCTGTCCCGGTTGAAACCAAATCTCTCGTAAATGGCAGACATGTCAATAAATGTCAGCTTTCCCGTCTTGATGAGTTCCTTTGTGAAAAAATCGTATGGAATCATGTTGGCAATCAGCTTTTCAAACGGCTCTGTCACCGAAAGGTAAAGCCCGTTTTCACCCTCAATCGCACCATGAAGCAGGAATTCGAGTGACAGTGAGGTCTTGCCGGTGCCGCAGTTGCCTGTCAGGAGCACAGTGTTGTTCCTTGGAATGCCGCCTCCAAGGACGCTGTCCAGTCCCTCTATGCCCGTGATGCACTTTTCCCTTCCAATGCTGAGGATGCGAGTGGATGGACGCTTGTGCTCTTCTTTGGCTGAACTCATCTGTATCTCGTTGTTTGACGGTTAGGGCAATTAATAACCTTTTTACAGTAGTGATCACACTTGATAATTTATAGGACCGCTCCACTGGCCGTGGAATGGAGCCCTGTATGGTGCAATTCCAGCCAGATTGAAAGGTGATTTAATTGCCAGGCAGAACAAAGCTCGTCATCGAAAACCGTGAACCGGCAATTTCGGACTGGCTCCTTGCCGAATACGGGCATTCCGCTTCCATCTGGCCAGACACTATATTTACAAACGTGACAGACGGAAAAATGAAGGCAGCCCTTCAGAAGATGGCCAGACCTGTCGCGGCAGATGTGCTCGAGTATACGGGAGGCAGGGGCTGCATAATACTTGACCACCAGTCAGAGGTGGAACTGGGACCGGACGATTTCAACGATGCCGATTACATCGTTGTCGGTGGCATACTGGGTTACGACAAGCCGAAAGGTCGCACAAGGGAGTTCATTACAAGAAGGTTTGACGGGAAGGACAACAAGTTCAGGAACATAGGAAAGGTGCAGCTCACTATAGACAGTGCGGTCTTTGTTGCTCGGGCGATTTTCCTCGGAGCCTCCCTTGGCGAACTGGACATAACAAGCGAGGTCGAAGTGAAGTGGGATGATGTGCATAGCACGATCCTCCCTTATGGCTACCCTGTTGTTGACGGCAGGGTGCTGCTGACACCCGGTCTTGTCGACATACTGAGGCAGACCGAATTCAGTGCCTGATGTAGCTGTAACCCTGGACGCCGCCCTTGTCAGCGCCCGGAGACCAGAAACCCATGTCAAGCGCGAGCTTCTGCAGCCTTTCTATTCTCGCCTCAATCGGCGGGTGTGTGGACATCAGCGACGTTATGAAGCTCCTCCTGCCGCCTGGACTGACGATGTAGAGCGAGGAAGAGGCTGGACTGGTCTTTATCGGAGACCTGATGTTGGCTGTTTCGAGCTTCCTGAGGGCGGAAGCAAGGGAAAGCGGATCGCCTATCGACCTCGCACCCACAATGTCCGCCTGCGATTCCCTCTTCCTTGAAATAGCCAGCTGCAGCAGCATTGCAGCTATTGGAACAGTTATTGCCATGAGCAGAAGGCCGATGAATCCTGCCCCGTTGTTCCTGTTGCCGCCACCGAAAATGGCGGCAAAGATAAGTGAATTGGCCGCCCAGGATATGGCACCGGCAATTGTTGCTGCAACGCTCATGACAAGTATATCCCTGTCCTTCACGTGGGCCATCTCGTGCGCGATTACCCCCTTCAGCTCGTTGTCGTCGAGTATGTTTAATATGCCCTTTGTGGCGCACACTATTGCATTCTTGGGATTCCTTCCGGTTGCGAATGCATTCGGTGTCGAAATGTCGGAGACGGCCACCTTTGGCATGGGGGCTCCTACAGTGGATGAAACGTCCCTCACAATTGCGTATAGCCTCGGCTGTTCAGACTCTGTGACTATTTTTGCCCTGTTGGCCCTGAGGACGAACTTGCCTGCAAAGAAATATGAAATAAGGTTGAAGATCGCCGACATCCCCAGGAATACAAGTGCGCCGAAGACAGGGCTGCCGTAGAACAGGTATCCTACGGCAGAGCCAAGAGCCACGAAAAGAAGGCTCAGTATTGTGAACAGAACTGCAACTCCTACTCTGGGTCCCATGAGTTCCACCCCTCGACGGGATCGGAACTACTTTCCCCGACTATTTCAACATATTGCCTAATAAAATTCGGCAGAAATGCAGTATTTGCAGAGATACTTTGACATAACCATGTCAGTCATTCTACTACGTTCAACTTTCTCTCGGTAGCTTTCAAATATAGCGGCCTTGATATTTTAGTAGCCTGAACAAGGAGTCCGGGTAATATTTAAACCGACAGGGAGAATGAATATGCCTGAAAATTTGGATCAGTTTGAGATTGCTGTCGCTCAGGTGAGAAAGTCTGCTGAGATACTGAAGCTTGACAGCGGAATGGTTGAGATTCTGAGCAAGCCAAAGAGGGAGCTGACCGTAAACTTCCCGGTGCGCATGGACGACGGTTCCGTGAGGGTATTCACTGGTTACAGGGTCCAGTACAACTACTCAAGGGGCCCATGCAAGGGCGGGGTCAGGTTCCACCCAAACGTCACACTCAACGAAGTGAGGGCTCTGGCTGCCTGGATGACATGGAAAACATCGGTCATGGACCTGCCATATGGTGGCGCCAAGGGCGGAGTCATTGTGGACCCGAAGAAAATGAGCCGCAACGAGCTCGAAAGGCTCACAAGACGTTACACATCGGAAATATCGATTATAATCGGCCCGGAGAAGGACATACCGGCACCCGATGTCTACACCGATTCGCAGACCATGGCCTGGATGATGGACACATTCAGCATGATCAAGGGATACTCTGTCCCTGGAGTTGTCACTGGTAAGCCGCTTAGCATCGGCGGTTCAGAGGGAAGGTCGGAGGCAACCGCGCGTGGGGCGATGTATGTGGCACGCGCTGCGGCAAAAACTCAGGGCCTGGACACCAAGAAGGCCACAGTCGCTGTACAGGGATTTGGCAATGCAGGTTCAATCGGAGCAAGACTCTTCAGCGAGGAACTGGGTTCAAAGGTTGTTGCAGTAAGCGACAGCAAGGGAGGCATTTACAACAAGAACGGGCTGGATATGCGCAAACTCCTCGATCACAAGGCAAAAACCGGCTCTGTCGTCAATTTCGCCGGAAGCAAGGCGATATCAAACGAGGAATTGCTTCAGCTCGACGTTGATATGCTTGTCCCTGCAGCCCTGGAGAACCAGATCACCGAGAAGAATGCGTCATCCGTCAAGGCAAAAATAATAGTCGAAGAAGCGAACGGGCCAACCACACCCAAGGCGGACGAGATTCTGCACAGGAACGGCGTCTTCCTCCTGCCGGATGTTCTTGCCAATGCGGGCGGAGTGACTGTCAGCTACTTCGAGTGGGTGCAGGACATACAGAGCTACTTCTGGTCACTTGCAGAGGTCAACCAGAGGCTTGAGACCTTGATGAGCAAGGCATACAACGACATACTCCCGATTGCCATGAAGGAAAATATAGACATGAGGACCGCCGCCTATGTGTATGCGGTGAAGAAGGTCGTTGACGCACACAGAATAAGAGGCCTGTGGCCCTGAAGCCAGGCAAGCAATGAGTCGGCCGAAAAAACACCAACCCAAACACTTTTCTCTTTTCAAATCAGCTTGAGCAAATCCGATTTTGTTATTATTCCTGAAATTTTTCCCTTTCTCTGTACCAGAACGGCAGGACTGCCGGAGAGAAGTGTGGCAACCATTTCAACCGCTGTCGTCTCCGGTATCACCGGGTAGGCCTCGTTCATCACACCTTCCACCCTTATATGGGAGAGTTCATCCAGGCTGGTTCCCTGCCTCAGCTGGTTCAGTATTGTCTCATCCGAGATGCTTCCGACGACTGTCTCCCCGTTCATGACTGGAAGCTGAGAATAGCCGCGTCTCTTCATGAGATCAGAAACCTCCGCCAGGGTAGAGTCTTTGTGGACACTCACTATGGGAGTGTGCAGAACGTCCTTTGCCGTCCTGTTCAGCTTCCTGAGTTTACCCTCATTCTCTATCGCTTCGAACACGCGTGTGACAATCTCGTAACTCGCTGAAATACTGCTTCGCTCCAGCTTTGCTATTGTGGATTGGCTCACGTTTGCCATCCTGGCAAGTTCGCTCTGGGTGATATCCAGTTGCTTTCTCATCTTTTTTATTTCCTCGACCCGGGGAAAAGGCATGGCTTCTTCGTACGTAAGGCTACTATTAATTCCTATTGGAATACAACATGCTTTCCTCACCGAAGCTGCGGCAGAATGGACGGGGGCCAACATCATTTTTCCACGCACTTGCAGGATTGAAAGAAGAGGCGGTCAGGGCAATATTTGATATTCTCATACGAATATTACAAACAAAATCGGTTTTATTACAGCTAATAATCGTCTGAGCAATGACTTCGGCGGCATGCGCAAAAGGTGAAGTGAGCAAAACACTTGCTTCGGGGCTGTACTGCAAGTCCTGCGGAAAGCGTTTCGAGCTTTCCGTCCGAAGTGCATGCGATGAATGCTTTGCGCCTGTAGAAGTAAGATATGACGAGGCATCGGTTGCGGAGAGGCTCACAAAGCAGTCAGTCTCGCACGGTCCCCAGAACATATGGAGATACTGGCCTCTCCTCCCCGTTTCACTTTCCGAAGGCATCAAGGGGACAAATCCCGGCATGACTCCGCTAAGGGAGTGCCAGAACCTGGCGAGTGAGCTTGGCGTGAAGAGAGTCCTGGTCAAGGACGATACCGTGAATCCTACATACTCGTTCAAGGACCGTCCGGTGGCCACATCTTTGCCCAAGGCGATCGAGTTCGGACTGAAAGGCGTTGGATGCGCATCTACAGGAAACCTGGCAGGTGCAACCGCGGCTTCGGCTGCCAAGTATCGGGTCCCTTGCTATGTGCTCATCCCGCAGGGTCTGGAGAAGAACAAGGTACTTTCGGCTTCGGCCTACGGTGCAACCGTGATTGAAGTCAAGGGGACCTACGACACCGCCAACAGGCTGGCAAATCTGATCGCTGACAGGTACAGCGTGGGTTTTGTCAATGTGAATCTGCGCCCGTACTATGTTGAAGGGTCGAAGACTCTTGCGATGGAGGTAGTTGAACAGCTTGGATGGCAGGAGCCGGACAGGATGATAGTGCCGATGGGCTCGGGTGCGCTTCTCACCGCCGTAGGCAAGGGAATATCCGAACTGTCCATGTATGGCCTGAGCAGCGGTTCATGCATGATATCCGGGACGCAGCCCGAGGGATGCTCCCCAATATCCAGCGCGTACGAGACCGGCGAGGTCCTTCCGGTGGAGAAACCAAAGACTGTGGCAGAATCCCTTGCAATAGGCGATCCGGCGTCTGGCGATGAGGCGCTTGGTGTTATACGAGGCTCCGGCGGTTTTGCCGACGCGCCGACGGATTCGGAAATAGTCGAGGGGCAGCTTCTCCTGGCCAGGGAGGAAGGCATTTTCACGGAGCCCGCCGGCGGCACAGTGATTGCCTCTCTGAGACGGAAGATTGATGACGGCACTATCCGGCGCGACGAGACAGTAGTATGCCTGATTACCGGGAACGGGCTCAAGGTACCCAGCCATCTGGAATCTTCCATAAGGACAAGCGTTGTCGGCCCGGACCTTCGGGAAGTGGAGCAGGTGTTCAGATCAGGTCTGTGAGGTGTAACTGGTATGGTCAAGGTAAATTTCTCATCCGCGATGCAGTCGATAACAAAAGGAAACAGGGAAGTGGAGATAGACTTCCAGGGCGGCGTGGGCAACCTCTTCTCCAGACTGTCCGATGTTTTCGGCGAGGAATTCAACAGAAGGATATTCGAGAACGGCAGGATAAGGAGATACATCAACGTATATGTCGACGGCAAGGACATAAGATTCTCTGACGGGCAGCAGACTCTTGTCAGGAACGATTCAGTTGTCGATGTTGTTCCCGCAGTCTCTGGCGGATGAGCAACCGATTCCAGGCTCGAGGAGCGTCTAACAACGTACTTATAGGATGCCCGGGTCGGCACTGTCATGAAAAAGGCAAGTTCCAGGGCAGTTGCCTCCCTGCTGGCGGTCGCACTGCTAGCCGTTGTGGCAGCACCTGTATCGGCCTCCTCGGTCAGGGTGGATGTAAATCCATCCGCTCAGACTGCAAACTGGCATTCTCAGAAGAACCTCTACGTCAACTTCACCTATCCGAGCACAGGCCTTATCAGTCAGGCACTGAACAACAGCAGCGGCAGCATCAGCCTTAACATAACATCGAAGAGCAGCGCCTCGGTTAACACGGTTGCATCAATAAATGGGACGATAGCTGCAGAATACAGCCACGCATACATCAGCAGTTTCGCGCTGTACTACAACGCAACTTGGAAAGCAAATCAGACGAAGCTTGCCGTTGTAGTGACCTCTACCCTTGACATGGCAGTTAAGGGCATAGGCAATGGAACTGCAGCCTCTGTCAACATGTCCTGGAAGGACTTCAACTACACAAAGAGCATCAACGTAAGCACATCCACAAGCGGAACAGTCGACGTGAATTCAGCCTCTGGCCCCCTGGCCTATTCGAAGATAACGTCCTTCGTCTCGAACAGCCAGACACGCCTGTCTGTCTATCATGCACTTGACTTCAGCGCTTTCGCAAAACAGCTGTCGCAGTGGAACAGGAGCTACAGCAGCGCCACCGGAAAAACGGTGTACAGCTACAATGCGGGTGTCACACTGAACAGGAGCTTCAATATGTCCTATTCGACATCGGGCATTTCGGGCAACTACACCCTCTCAATATACCTCGATCCATCCGCGCAGATAGTCACTGACGGAAACACATATGCGAAGGGAAACACGCTCTACATCCAGCCGGCGAATGGCATTGGCCCCGGCGTACTTGTCGTGGCGGGTGTCGTTGTTGTCCTGTTTGCTGCAGGAGCGGCTGCATTAATCCTGCGGAGAAGATCAAAGGCAAACTGAACCGGCCCCCATTGTCGCAAACCTCTTTCAAAACCTGTTTTTCTTCTACTTCCAGCTTTGGCCGTCTGTATTCTAGATTGGCGTGATCCTTTTTGCTCCCTCGGGCACTTCGGGGCGATTCTGTCCGACCCTGATCCTTGCGTCCACTGTTGTTATTCCCTGGTTGCGGACAATGACGGGGTTGAGATCAAGCTCCTGGATCTCGGGTATGTCCTCCACAATGGAGTTGACTGCCAGTATCAGTCTTGTAAGCGCACCGGTGTCGTACGGTTTTTCACCCCTGTAACCCTTCAGTATGGTGTATGTCCGCAGGGACTTCAGCATGCTGTCCGCATCCATGTCTGTCAGCGGTGTGATTCTTACGGATATGTCCTTCATCGCCTCCACGTAGGTGCCTCCGTAACCGCAGGCGATTATTGGGCCGAAATCGGGGTCGTGTGTAACACCCACGAACATTTCCAGTCCTGGCTCCGCCATCGCCTGCAGGGTGAATCCGTCCACCTTGTGTCCAAGCGCCTCCACGCTCCCCTTCATCTTGACCGCTTCGTTTAACACCTCGGTGCTTTCCAGGTCGAGCTTTACACCACCGACGTCAGTCTTGTGGAGAACAGTTTTTGAGTCTACCTTGAGGACCACCTTCTGCCTGAACGATGCAGCCTTGCTGGAAGCATCTTCGGGGGAGGACGCAAATTCCGTCTTCAGGAAATCCACGCCGTAGATTGAAAGGAGCCTTATGGTTTCCTCGAGTGAAAGCCACTCATCTCCCCTTCCCATGACTGCGGCAACAATCGAAGCAGCCTCCCCGAACCTGCTGTTCCTCGAGTGGGCGAACGTTCCTTTCGGCTCTTCCCGCCATTTCGAATACTCAACCGCCCTGGCGAGTGCCCTGGCCGCTTCTTCGGGAAATTTGAATGAAGGGATCTTCAGCTTGTCTGCGGACAACATCTCCGGCAGGCCTGTGGACGCAAGAAATACCGAAACGAGTGTCACTCTTCCTTTGAGATCCCTCGCCGCATCAAGTATCCTCTTCCCCACATCCTCGGCATTTATCTCTATGGGCGGCACGAAAAGGACAATGAGTGAGTGTACGCCCGGCTCCTTGCACGCCGTCATTATCGCCTTGTAGTAGTCATCGGCTGTCGCTCCAGCTGTCATGTCGACTGGGTTCTTTAGCGAAGCGATGGACGGAAGTATCTTTCCAAGCTCATCCTGTACCGATTCGCTGAACTCGATCACCTTGAGCCCGGATGCCTCACACGCATCTGCCGCAAGTATTCCGGCACCGCCCGCGTTGGTTATTATGCCAACGCCGTTCCCCTGAGGAAGAGGCTGTGTAGACAGTATCGACGCGAAATCGAACAGCTCGCGAAGCGACTGCGCCCTTATAACACCGGACTGGCTCAACAGCGCATCAACTGTAATGTCAGAGGCCGAAACCATTGCACCTGTGTGGCTTTTGGCAGCCCTCGAGCCCGAAACCGTTCTGCCGCTCTTGACTACAATAATGGGCTTCTTCTGGGAAACCCTTCTTGCGATCCTTGAGAACTTCCTCGGGTTTCCAAACGACTCGAGATACATCAGGATCACATCCGTCTTGCTGTCGTCTTCCCAGTACTGAATCAGATCATTGCCCGAAATATCCGCCTTGTTTCCCACAGAAACAAAGGAAGAGAGACCGAGGCCAAGGCTGTTGAGTTCCTGTATGACTGCGATCCCTAGGGCTCCCGACTGCGACAGGAAAGAAAGGTTGCCCTCCCTGGGCTTGAAGGGTGCAAACTGGCCGTTCAGCCTGACAGACTGCTCAGTGCTCACAATGCCCATGCAGTTGGGGCCTATCAGCCTCATGCCGTATTTCCTGCATGTGTTCAGAAGATCTTCCTGCATCTTCGTTCCATTGTCTCCGCTCATTTCTGAAAAACCGGAGGATATGACAACAAGCGAATGCACTCCCTTTCTGCCGCATTCGTCGGCAACCTTTAGGACAAACCTGGCTGGAACAACAATGAATGCAAGATCAACCGTACCGGGGCAGTCAAGCACGCTCTTGAATGACTGGACCGACTGTATCGAAACGGCCTCCGGGTTGACGGGATAGGTAATCCCCGTGTATTCCCCCTCAATTATGTTCCTGAACAGCTGCCAGCCAATGCTGCCCTTCCTCTTTGACGCTCCGATCACCGCAACTGACCGTGGTTCAAGAAAACTCTTTATCGATGCCTTTGTCGCTATTGCTTCCCTCTGGTCAAATTTCTGTATTACGGAATCAGACAGGGAAGTCGGGAAACTCATTATTATGCTTCCTGGCGAAATGTCCGTCTTGAACGGGAAACCAAGCGCAGTCACTACATTGATCATGGCTATGTTTTCAGGCAGCATGGCGAGCGTGAATTCAGATCG
>JAKAPY010000034.1 GCA_021811925.1 Thermoplasmata archaeon
GATCTATGCATCCTTCTGCTTGTCGTAGGTTGCCATCAGCAGCGCGCCGTAAGTGCCGCTCCTCCTTCCACGCCCTGCAAAGGCGCCTATCACGACCAGGTCCACGGTGTCGATCATCTCTGCCTTGTAATCCTTCTTGTACTTGATCCAGAGCCATCCCCTGGCGCCGGCCTGGTAGACCGAATCGTTTGCAACGGACTTTGCAACTATGCCCTCGCAGCCGGACTCAAGCGACTCGTTGAAGAAAGCCTCCGCCTCCTCTTCCGAGCCCGTCACGACCACCGTGGAGAGCTTCACCCTGTCGTTCTTCCCGATTGACTCATTCAGCTTGTCCCTGCGCTCGGGGAATGGCCTGCCAGTGTAGTCTTCGCCGTTATAGAGCAGAAGGTCGAACAGGAAAAGAGTCACGGGGAATTCCTCGACCGCCTCGCTCACCCCGTGCTTCCTTCCCCTCCGTCTGGAGACAACCTGGAATGGAAGCAGCTCGCCCGTGTTTATGTCCACCGGGACGCATTCGCCCTCTATTATCCCCGTCTGGCCCCTGAAGGCAGAAGACACGCTCTCGACTATCTCAGGGAACTGGCCCGTCAGCTCCTCGAGCTGTCTCGAAAAAAGCCTCACTTTTCCGTTGTCTATGTGCGCCTGCATCCTAAGGCCGTCGTACTTGTAGTCGAAGGCTGCCCTGCCGCCCATCTTATCCAGTATCTCCCTTATCCCCGGGAGCCTCTCAGCAAGCATGGATCTCAGTGGCACATTGACCCTGAGCTTCAGCTTCTTCAGCCCCGGCAGCCCCTCCCTGCACATGGTGGAGGCAACAGTGCCAAGGTCGCTTGTTATGTTGAATGACCGTTCCACTTCGTCCTTGTCAGCCTTTGTGGCGAAAGTTGTTGCCAGCGCCTCCACGAGCGTCATCGCTGCAACACCGATCCTCATTTTCCCTATCACTATCCTGAGAATGTACTTGGCCTCCTTCGGTGTTGAGGAGGCGAGAAGATTTGCGAGCAGGTTGACCTTCTGCTCCTGCGAGCCGGCGCCGGTGGCTCCCGTTATATCGGAGAGCATCCCGTGCACCTCATTCACATTGAGCTCAGCCCCGCCAAGCCGGGTCCTTGCGGCCCTTGCAAGCAATTCCTCGCCGACTATTCCTATGTCTCCCTTTTCCCTGTACATGCTTTCGACGGCGGAGGCATCAGCCCTGGAGACCGTGGCCAGAGTCCGGAGCGCCATCTTCTCCGCCATTCCTATCTTTACGGGAATGAAATCCGGGAACAGCCTGCCATGTGTCATGTAGACGACATTGGCTATCTCGCCGCAGTCCGACTTCTTCAACATGTCCACGAGAAGCGCAGTTATCTCGAGTCTTTTTGTCGTTGCCTCGACCTTTTCATAGAAATCGGCAACTTCCCTGTAGAGCATTGCTTTACCTCTTCCGGCATGAATCGGCATAGTGTTTAATAGCTATCCGGACTGTTTCCTGCCAGATTAATTGATTCTGTCCCGAAGTCATTTCCGTTCCCATCCAGTAAGCCATTCTTCAGAAGAATTATATAGAAAGCGTCTCTCAACAAAAATGCGCAGAGTACCTGACGCAATGGAGCCGATGGTGGATGCGCAATGTTCCCAGACGAGTGACCTATAATGTCCGGCAGCGTTAGAACTGAGCAGGGAGGGCAGCATCAGCATGATTCATGGCTGAATGTCGTCAGCTGGCGGTATTATGGAACGTTTGAAAGCGCTGCGGGCTACTGGCTCGGTATAGTGCTTGGGATCGTTATCGGGCTCATCGACGTGTTCCTGCCGGGCACATACCACAACATGGTTTACTATTTCCTGATATACGGTTCACTTGGGATACTCTCTGGCTTCTTCGCTGCAATGACCGCATACCGCCTTTTCCTCATCAGGTCGCTTGGCATAGCATCCATTTCAATGGGCTTCTGGGCTATTGCTTGGTCAGTCTGCTACTACACGCTCTATTACCCGGAGTGGCACAAGACATTCGTTTCCGACCAGCTGATAGGAATCGGCCTGGGCATCAGTGTCCCCATAACCACCTATCTCTTCAGCACATTTGTCCAGACGGCCGGCGGAGCCATGCTCATATTCCTGACAAGCCCGAACGTGTTCAACAGGATCATCGGCTGGGCCAAAGAGCGATTCATGGGACGGTCCTGAGCGGTCCTTCAGAAGTCAAAGAGCTTCTTCTGTTTTTCAGGCATGGGCCGTTCAATGGGCCCCCTGCCATGGAGCCTCATGTTCAGGCTCATGAGCGCCGCCTTCATAGCCCTCTCCTTTCTCCTGGATGAATAGTAGTACCCCTCGTCCTTCGTTTCCCTGGTTATGAGAACGACTACCCTGCCTGACCTCAGCCTTCCGGTCCTTCCCTTCCTCTGTATGGTCCTTATCTCGGAAGGCACAGGCTCAAAGAAAACAACCATGTCCGTGGAAGCTATGTCGAGGCCCTCCTCACCGACGGATGTGCTCACAAGAACATTTGCCTCTCCGGAGGCAAACCTGTTTATCACATCAATCTGCTCCTTCTGCTTCAGCCCCTTCTGGCTACCCTTCGCGCTCTGCCCGAAAAGTTTCAGGGCCCTCGCACCCGTCATAGATGAGACCATGCGCTCCACCGCGTCCGCTGTATCTCGGTACTGGGTGAAGACCATTATCCTGCTGTCATGGTTACTCTCGAGCTGCTGCGCGACCGTTTCCCTCAACTTTTCCATCTTCGGGTGCTCCTCCCTTGTCTGTGTCAGCAACTCCCTGATGGTTGCGAAGTGCTCATCGCCTGCAATGGAGACCGACGCCTTCGACCTCTTTGCCTCCGCCTCCTCGAGCAGTTTTGCCACGTACTGCCTCAGCGCATGCACCGTCTGCGTTTCGGCGAGGTCGATGCCATGAGCTATCTTGATGGCCTCCGACTGTATGCGGAGCGCTTCGAACAGCGTCCTGTTCTTCCTCCCCGAGGCCAGCTCGTCGCTTATCCTCCTTCCTGCGCCAAGAAGTTCCTTGGTCGTTCCCGCAAAATCCTCTGCCAGGAAGTCCATCTTCTTGAGGGAATCGACCCGCTTCGCGAGCATTTTCCTGAACTCACCCGATATCCTTTTCAGCCTGTCCGGCAGCTCAACCTCAACCCATTTGACAGCAACATCCTGGACGTACGGCTCCACATCCGGATCATCCTCGGTCCTCGCCTCTATCCTGCTTATGCCGAGCGTCGTGCATATGCCTTCAACCGCCTGGAGATCGCTTCCGGGGGAAGCGGTCATTCCGAGCACAAGGCCGTTCTCCCTCTCTGAAAGGTAAATGGCCGCTATGTGGACATAGGCGTAGTCGCCTGCCGCCCTGTGGCATTCGTCAAACACGATAAGGGAAAAGTCCCTCAGCCAGACGGCCCCCGACTTGATGTCGTTTTCAACGACCTGCGGGGTGGAAACAACAATCCTTGCCTTCCTCCACCACTCCGACCTCTTCTCGGGACTGACCTCACCAGTCATGATAACTATCTCGCCCTGCGGCAGCAGAAGCTTCTCGTTGAGGAAAGAGAAATGCTGCTCGACGAGAGGCTTTGTGGGTGCCATGAAGAGGGCCCTTCCTCCCTCCCTCCAGAGCACCCTGTCTATCACCTTCAGGGCGACAACAGTCTTTCCCAGGCCGGTGGGCAGGACGACGAGCGTGGATTCCGAGGAAGCAACCTCTGCTATGTTCTCCTGGTAGAGCCTTTCAGAGATGGCCCCTTCCTTAATGAATGTCAGTTTCAACGCAACGTAGTAAACAGGTGCGTTTAATTAGCTTTGTTTTGCGGCCCCCCGTAAGTGCTTACGGCACAAGGGTTAAGAAACGACCGCCTTATCACAGCATGATACAATGGCAACCAGCCCGGATGAGGAGGCCTTCATTGCAGCACTGCACAATGCGTGCACCCACGGCGGTTCGGCAGAGGTAAAATCTGTTATCGGAAGGCTGATGGCAAGGCTGAAGGGCGTTCCTGTGAAGGATGCGATGAAGCTTGCCGAAGAGGCTGTCAGGAGGGTGAACACGCTTACGGCAACGGAGCAGGAGGTAGAGCTCCAGCGCCTGGCGCCGAATCTGCTTGTCAAGGAAAAGAAGGAGCGAGTCTCCAGGCTCAGGGAACTGGAGGGCGCCGGTGCCGGCTTCACAGTGAGGCTTGCGCCATATCCCTCCGGGGCGCCCCACATAGGTAACACAAGGATGTACATCCTCAACGACGAGTACGCCAGGAAATACAATGGCAGGCTGCTCCTTGTCATCGACGATACTATCGGATCGGAGGAGAAATTCCCCGATCTTGAGTCATATGCCCTGATTGAGGAGGGGCTCAGATGGCTTGGAGTCAAGTGGGACGGCATCTACTACAAGTCGGAGAGGCTCGAAATCTTCTACTCATGGGCTGAACGCGTCATTCAGAAAGGAATTGCATATGTTTGCATGTGCGAAGCCGAAACACTCCGCAGCAACAGGGAGGAGGGGAAGGAGTGCGTGCACAGGTCACACACTGTCCAGCAGAATTTGGAATTCTGGAAGATGATGGTCGGAGGAAAATTCGGAGACGGCAAGGCGGTGCTGAGGGCCAAGACAGACATGAGAGACAAGAATCCAGCCTTCCGCGACAGGGTGCTCTGCCGCATATCCTCGAGGCGGCATCCCAGGGTGGGCACAAAATACAGGGTCTGGCCAATGCTTGAATTCTCCTGGGCCGTGGACGACATAGAGCTGAAGATGACGCACGTGATAAGGGGCAAGGAACTCGTCATGGAAGACATGATGGAGAATTTCATCTGGGAAAGCATGGGAATCAGCGGCCCGCTGTTTGAGCATTTCGGGCTGCTCAGGCTGAAGGGTGTCAAGATCAGCAAGAGCAAGTCAAGGGCGGAGGTCGCCAGCGGAGCATACAGCGGCTGGCAGGACCCGAGGACTTGGAGTCTCCAGTCGCTTGCCGCGAGGGGTTTCAGGCCGGAGGCCATCAGGAGCTTCATGCTGAGCCTCGGCATGAGCCTTGCCGACATCGAGGTGCCGATAGATTCAGTCTATTCTGAAAACCGCAGGCTGCTGGAACCTGTGGCAAACAGGTATTTCTTCGTCGAGGAGCCAGTCACCACAACTATAGAGGGACTTGATGGCGATGTGGCTGTCGAAAGCTATCTGCATCCGGACCACCCCGAGAAAGGTAGGAGGATCATCAGGACGGGGGCAGCGGTCTGCATTTCATCCGGAGACATGGATTCGTTTGAGGGCGAGGAGGTCAGGCTCAAGGATTTCTGCAACGTCGTCCTTGGAAGGGGCGGGTCAGCATTCAAAGGCAGGGAGAACAGGGAGCTCCAGCGCATACAGTGGGTGCCTGCCACCGACAACATACGCTGCAGGATAATCATGCCTGACGGCCGTGTTGTCAACGGTCTTGCTGAGAGGAACGTGGCCGGTGTGCCACTTGGTGTCCCGGTGCAGTTCGAGCGCTTCGGGTTTGTGAATCCGAGGAGCAGGGACGCAGATGGCCTCACACTGTACTATACACACGAGTAAAGGCTACCTTCTCCTCCACTTCATGCCCTCGGCCGTATCCTCAACAATGACACCGATATCAGCCAGCCTTGCCCTCAGCTCATCCGCCTTCCTGAAATCCCTGGCCTTCCTTGCCCTTTCCCTTTCGGCGATGAGCTCCTCAGCCTCCTTTCCGAGCTCCTCATCCACGAAAACGGACTGCCTGACTATGCCGAGCACGCTGTTCACGGTGGCCACCGCCTTCACAATTTCAGCAGCCTCCCCGCGCGAAAGCCCTGACTGCTCGCTGAGCATTGCCCCCTCCTTCATCAGCGTGAAAAGGGAGGCGATCGCATCCCTTGTGTTGAAGTCGTCATCCATTGCAGTTGTAAATTCGCTCATTATCCTTGAGGCAAGCTCCGCTCCGCTCGCCTTTCCGGAAGCAGATTTGACAGAGAGTATGTAGCCCTCCAGCCTCTTTCTGGCCTGATCGCTCTCGGCAAGCGAATTGCTGCTGAAATCTATCTGCCTCCTGTATAGGCTGTTTGCGAAGTAGAACCTGATTGTTTCGGCAGGATGCTCCCTCAAAGTATCCCTGACCGGGCTGAAGTTCTTCAGTGATTTTGACATCTTTGCTCCAGACACGTTCAGGAGGGCGCCGTGCATCCAGTATTTCGAGAATTTCACATGAGTGCATGCCTCGCTCTGCTGAATCTCGTTCTCATGGTGGGGGAATATCAGATCCTCCCCTCCACCGTGTATGTCCAGCGTCTGGCCAAGGTATTTCATGGACATTGCCGAGCACTCAATGTGCCAGCCTGGTCTTCCCCTGCCCCAGGGACCCTTCCAGCTTACCTCGCCTGGCTTGGCAGCCTTCCAGAGGGCGAAGTCGCCCGGATTCCTCTTCCTCTCATCGACCTCCACACGGGCACCCGCCCTTATCTGGTCCATCGACTGCCCTGAGAGCTTGCCGTAGTCGTGCGTCCGCTCGACATCGAAATACACACTGCCGTCTATTTCGTATGCATAGCCGCCTTCGACAAGGGTGCTGATCATGGAGAGTATCTCGGGTATGTGCTCCGATGCCTTGACGTACCTGCCGACGCTGGTGACATGAAGGGCCTTCATGTCCTCGAAAAACTCCTCGGCATACGTGCTGGACAGCTCGAGGGCTGAAATGCCCCTCTCGGCTGCCCTGGCTATTATCTTGTCCTCCACATCCGTGACATTGATGACAACATTTGTCCTGTAGCCCCTGAATGTGAGATACCTTGCCATTATGTCAAAGGAGATGAAAGTCCTGGCGTGCCCTATGTGCATCGCGTCGTATACTGTCAGGCCACACACATACATGTTGACACGAGACGGCTCTATAGGTTCGAACTCGACCTTTCCCTTTGACATTGTGTCGTATATTCTCATTGGCCCTTCCAGCTTCATATCGTAAATTGCCGAATATATTAATCAGCGTGCCGCTGGATTGAGATTATCACTTTCGAGAGTTTAGTCGCAGCCTTAAAAAGACCGTGGGGCGGATTAAAAGCAGTTCCATGTACAGGAAAGGCATGCATGGCGACCGGCGTGGTGTAGCAGGCGCTGTTGCCACAATGTTCGTGCTGCTTGTGGTGCTGGCCTTCATAAACATCTACATCACGGGCTTCGTTCCGGCTGCCATGCGCACCCAGGAGTATAACCACATGCAGCAGCTGACAGGGGAATTCTCCGTCTTCCAGCAGCAGAACTACAACCTGGAGAAGGGCGGATGGCCCTATCCTGTCACATCGACAATGGTGCTTGGCTCATCAGGTGATGCGCCCTTCGCTTCCCCCACAAACGGGGTGATGGGCTTTTCCACTTCCTCATTTTCAATGTCTCTTTCATATGCGCTAGGCCTGCCCCTTTCACTCCCCTCCTGCCAGCATGTCTACTATGACAATCTGACTGCAACCCAGAGCAGCCCCACACACGCGGAATCATACTTCCTTCAGAGCAAGACCGGCTTTTCCGGCCCCACCGTGACGACAGGCAACCCCACCTCCTATTATGTCCCGCAGCACAGCACCGCCTGCCTTGTAATCAATTCATCCTACATCAACAGCAGCGACTTTGATGTCTTTCTGGGCACCGGTTTTTCCAGCCAGCTGGACAATTTCACTCTGATTGTCACGGTCAACGGCCACAACAACAACATAGACTTCTTCGGTTACGGAAACAACCTTACCATCTGGTATATTTCCTACGGTGCCTACAACAACATGTTCGACTACGTCGGCAACTCATGCGGTTTCCAGTTCACCGGCCACAATGACAAGGGCTATGTGCAGAACTACGGAAAGGGCGACGCGGCTCCATTCGGCTGGCCGTACTTCCAATCCATCCCCCAGTATGACTCCGTAAGCGGTACGCTGTCAGCATCAGTCTCGAACCAGTTCTATGTCCCGCAGACCATTGTCTATCAGGGTGGGGCAGTCATAGTGAGTCAGAACGGGGCATCGGTCATGCAGAGCGGGCCGGAGTTCAGCGCCGTGAACGGATCGAGCACAGGCGCATCCATTTCACTGAACCTGATTTCACTCCTTGGCCAGAATTTCACCGAAGCTGGAACCGGCGCCGTCACTGTCGCGACCACCTACTTCTCAAGCAACCACATTTCGGTCGGGCAGTACAACGGTCTGAACAGGATCAACGCGCTCAACATGACGATACACTCCGCCTACGCATCTGCCTGGGCAAGGTACTTCTCATTTTCTCTCTCCAATCTGCAGAATGTAACATCCAACCCTGCGGTCGCGTATGTCGGTAACGGCTGCATTGGCCAGTCGGCAACGCCAGTCACATGGGGCGCCTATTCGCTGACCGTCACGGGCGACACTATCCAGCTGACTATCTACAACCTTGCTAGCCTTGCGCTGGAAACAGGAGCGGTCCAGGCAAGCGCATCCTGAATAACTGCTTCTCAAGACGCCTGGAATGCTGCCGCGCCTGCATAATTCAAATAAGGCGCCAACTTAACTGTTGTATCGTGGCCGCACCGGATTTGACATCCAGGGTTGGAAAAATCACTATCAGGAACCCGCTGCTTCTTGCTAGCGGGATACTGGGAGAAAGCTCAGGCTCGATGATCAGAGTCTACAGCTCTGGTGCCGGCGGTGTTGTCACCAAGTCGATAGGCATGGAACCACGCGACGGCTACAGGAACCCCACCGTCTATGAATTCGAGTCAGGAATGCTTAACGCGATGGGCCTGCCGAATCCAGGCATCGAGCATTTCTCCGATGTCATATCAAGGACCAAGGCTGCGGGCGTGTTCACAGTCGGCAGCATTTTCGGCGGGGATGAAAATGAATTCTCTCATCTTGCGGGAAAGATGGAGGCATATGGCGTGGACGCAGTCGAGCTGAACCTGAGCTGCCCCCATGTAGAGGGGTTCGGCTCCGAGCTCGGAAGCAGCCCCGAGCGTGTGCGGTCTGTCGTTGGGGCCGTAAGGCAAGCTGTCCGCATCCCTGTTTGGGCAAAGATGACGCCGAATGTCGCCGACATGGGTTCGATTGCAGCCGCGGCAGAGGAAGCTGGCGCCGATGCAATTGTCGCCATCAACACCGTAAGGGCAATGGCCATTTCGGCCAGGCTCAGGAGACCGGTTCTGTCAAACACGTACGGAGGCCTGTCGGGGGAAGCGGTCAAGTATGTCGGACTGAGGGCAGTGTACGAGATAGGCAAGAAATGCTCCATCCCCGTGATTGGCGTCGGTGGCGTCCGCTCCGGCGAGGACGTCGCAGAGTATCTTGTGGCAGGAGCAAGTGCGGTGCAGATAGGCACGGCGGTCGCCGAGCGGGGTCCGGGCGTATTCGGCCAGGTTGCGGATGAACTCTCAGATTTCATGGAAAGGGAAGGATTCTCGTCACTGAAGGAGATGATTGGTATTGCAAGGAGGTAACCTGCGAATCGTGGAAATCGCGGAAG
Organism: Thermoplasmata archaeon; assembly: GCA_021811925.1. Lineage (GTDB taxonomy): Archaea > Thermoplasmatota > Thermoplasmata > Sysuiplasmatales > Sysuiplasmataceae > JAJZXY01. Next base: position 9,463 of record JAKAPY010000034.1, read on the forward strand.
TGGTGAAAGAGTCCCCTTCAATATGGACAATAAGGTACCGCGACCCGTCACCTTCCAAACCAGGTCAATTTGTAATGGTATGGGTTCCCGGGGTGGACGAGGTGCCCATGTCCCTATCCTATACAGGGGACGAGAAGGGAATAACATTCAGGCCGATCGGCGAAACCACAAGGGCGCTTTCCGAGCTAAGTGCAGGGGACAGGATCGGTGTGAGGGGCATCTATGGCAACAGCTTCACCAGGACGGGGGGTGAGGTGCTTGTTGTTGGCGGGGGAACCGGCATTGCCTCGGTCATTGCAGCCGTGGAGCCTTTCGTAAGCGATGGAAAGGTGCACGCAGCACTGGGAGCGAGGTCGAGGGAAGAGCTCTTTTTCGAGGACAGGGTGATCAGTGCGGGGGCAGAGCTGCACATATCCACTGATGACGGCAGCAAGGGGCACAAGGGATTCATAACAGACGTTGTGAGAAGGCTGCTCGGTTCTGGCTGGATAGCCCAGGTTATTGCATGCGGACCGGAGAAGATGCTCTACAACACCGCTCTGATTGCCCGTGAATTTGGAGTTCCAGGGCAGTACTCCGTGGAACGGTACATGAAATGTGGAATAGGCGTGTGCGATGCGTGCAGCCTTGACGGCAGACTCGTATGCAGGGATGGACCTGTATTCGACGGGGATTTTCTTCTCGGTTCGGAGGACTTCGGCAGGTTCAGGCTTTCCCCCAACGGAACACGAATTCCGGTTTAACCGGTTTCAGGGCAAAGGCTTTATTTGCAGACCATCATTGAACGCACATGGCACTATCCCTCAAGAAAAAAGGAAGGGGGAACCCATCTCGCGTCACTCGCAGGAATACCACCCGGACAAAGAAGGCGGCTGCCACAGAGATCGTTGAGACGGCCGACAGGAAAGCGGGGTACAAGAACCTGTCCTGGATGGAAACGGATACGGTCTACCTGCCAAGTGCTGATTTTACATATGACGACAAGCTCGGCCTCCCTGGCGAATACCCTTTTACGAGGGGCATTCACAGCAACATGTACCTTGGAAGGCTCTGGACCATGCGTCAGTTTGCAGGGTTCGGAAGCGCCTTCGAGACCAACGAGCGTTTCAAATATCTCCTTTCACACGGTGAGACAGGGCTCAGTGTTGCGTTCGATTATCCGACCCTCTACGGATATGATACCGACGATCCACATTCCGAGGGGGAATACGGCAAGTGCGGAGTTGCAGTGTCCTCGATGGAGGACATGACTGCACTTTTCAATGGAATACCGCTCGACAGGGTTAGCACCTCAATGACGATAAACGGACCCGCGTCCATCATATGGGCGATGTATCTAGGTGCCGCGGAATCGCGTGGTTTCCACAAGAACATGCTGAGGGGGACAATTCAGAACGATGTTCTCAAGGAATACATTGCCCAGAAGAGTTTCATTTTCCCTCCCGCTCCGTCGATGAGGCTTGTCATCGACACATTTGAATACGGAATGCGCAACGTGCCAAGGTGGAACACGATTAGCATAAGCGGCTACCACATCAGGGAGGCGGGCTCGACAGCCGTCCAGGAACTTGCCTTCACGCTTGCTGACGGGTTCGAGTATGTTCGACAGGGGATGGAGAGGGGCCTGGACCCGAACCTTTTCGTGCCCCAGCTTTCTTTCTTTTTCAATGCGCACAATGACTTCTTCGAGGAGATTGCAAAGTACAGGGCAGCGCGCAGGATATGGGCCAGGGAAATGAAGGAGACGTTCGGCCTGACAAACGAAAGGGCCATGAAACTCAGATTCCATACTCAGACCGCCGGGTGCACCCTCACGGCCGAACAGCCTGAGAACAACATTGTCAGGGTGACGATGCAGGCATTGGCGGCTGTGCTTGGTGGCACACAGTCATTGCATACAAACTCGCTTGACGAGGCTCTTGCCCTTCCGACTGAGAAGGCGGTGCGAACCGCTCTTCGGACGCAGCAGGTCATTGCTTATGAGAGCGGCATACCGAACGTGGTGGATCCGCTCGGCGGCTCATACTATCTCGAATGGCTGACCGATGAGATGGAAGAGCGCTCCTACAGGATATTTGACGAAATAGCGCTGTATGGCGGAGTCATTGGCGCGATTGAGAAAGGATATTTCCAGAAGGCAATAACCGAGTCGGCATACAGGTACCAGAAGGATGTTGACCGCCGGGACAGGATTGTTGTAGGTGTGAACGATTTCACGACCGACGAGCCGCTCGACATTCCAATTCTCAGGCTCGATCCAAAGGGAAGGGACAAGCAGATCGCAAGACTCCGTAAACTCAGGAGTACAAGGGACAGGTCGAAGTACGACGCCGCGCTCGACAGGCTCAGGAAGACGGCTGAGGGGGAGTCTAACACCATGCCCGCAATACTTGATGCGGTGAAGGCAAAGGCAACCCTCGGAGAGGTTACCGGCGTCCTCAGGGAAGTCTTCGGCGAATACAGGGAGCAGAGGATCATCTAGGTGCATCACATGGCTCGAAAGATCAGGGTGCTGATAGCAAAGCCGGGACTTGACGGGCATGACCGCGGAGCAAAGGTTGTCGCAAGGGCTCTCAGGGATGCGGGGATGGAGGTCATTTACACCGGCCTGCACCAGTCACCCGAAATGATAGTGCAGACCGCAATGCAGGAGGATGTCGACGCCATAGGTCTCAGCAGCCTTTCCGGTGCACACGACGTCCTTTTCCCAAGGGTGATGGAGCTTGTGCGCAAGAACAAGATGAAAGTGCTTGTCACGGCGGGCGGCATCATACCCGAGGAGGATGTGCCCACCCTCAAGAAGTGCGGCATCGCGGCAGTGTTCGGCCCGGGCACACCGATTGACGACATAGTGAAATTCCACAAGGAGAGGCTCAAGGCGAAGCACTGAGGCTGCAACAGTGGGTCAAATGAATTACAGCACTCTTGCAAAGGGCACACTTAAGGGAGACAGGAAGGCGGCAGCCCGCCTCATATCGGTCGTCGAGGATGAGGAAGAGGGTTACAGGGAAGCGATGAAGATAGTGTTCAGCGGAACAAGGGGTGCCGGCGTACTTGGAATTACGGGTGCCCCCGGCGTGGGAAAGAGCACACTTGTCTTCGAGATTGCGAAGAGCTTCAGGAAAGCTGGCAAATCCGTCGGAATAGTTGCCGTGGACCCGACAAGCCCGCTGACCGGAGGCGCAATACTGGGCGACAGGATCAGGATGTCAGATCTCTCTGGGGATCCTGGAGTTTTCATCAGGAGCATGGGCAGCAGGGGCGGAACAGGCGGCCTTTCCCTGCAGATCGG
>JAKAPY010000214.1 GCA_021811925.1 Thermoplasmata archaeon
TCTAAGGATGCGTCGCGGAGCATAAGGAAGACAGACAAATCTCTTGGCATCTCAAAGTGATAGGATGCTGCTCGAAGGTGTGAAGACAATAGATTCTTTCAACCCTGCAGGCAGGAGGGTTCTCCTGAGGGTTGATGTCAATTCGCCGATAAACAGGAATACGCTCGGGATAGAGAATACGGCGAAGGTCGAGGCTGCGACAGTCACACTGAAGGAGCTCCTTTCCAAGGGAGCGACCGTGGTTATGCTTGCACACCAGGGCAGGCCCGGGGATTACGACTTCACATCACTGGCGGCTCACTGCGAAGTGATGAAAAAATCCATCGGGTCCGACATTGGCTTCGTCGAAGACACTTGCGGCGATCGTGCCTTGGCGGCAATAAGGAACATGAAGAAAGGCAGCGCGCTTCTGCTTGAAAACGTCAGGAATCTTGCTTATGAGCAGAAGAAGGGAACGGCCACGGAGCATGCAAACACTGAGCTCGTCAGGAACCTGTCTCCCCTGTTTGACTACTTCGTGAACGACGCCTTTGCGGCAGTGCACAGGGCGCACTGCTCAATGGTCGGCTTCACTGCAACTCTTCCATCATCAGCAGGTAGGCTGATGGAAAACGAGCTCAGGCATCTTTCTCCTCTGATAGACAACCCGTCCAGGCCCACTTCTTATGTTTTTGGAGGGAAGAAATTCGGTGATTTTCTCCCAACGCTGAAATCGGTGGCAGGCAGCAGCCACGTCGACCACATTCTGCTGACCGGCTTCCTTGCAGTTTCGTTTCTGATGGCGAAGGGCATAAAGGTGGATGCAGCAACCGCCTCGACAATCGGAAACGAAGCGGACGAAGCGTTTTTCCAGGAAGCGGCGGCGCTCATGAACGGCAGCACTAAGATAGTCCTGCCTGCAGACATGGGCTTCGAAGTCGGCGGCCGGAGGGATGATATGCCAGTTGTAAAATGGCCGGCGGAAGGCAAGGCGCTTGACATCGGGAGCAACACTATTGAGAGTTATGCAAAGACCATTTCTGGTTCGCATACTGTCTTCATCTCCGGCCCCGCAGGCGTGTACGAGAGAAAAGAGTATGAGACGGGCACAAGGCGCATATTCGAGGCAGCAACGCGCGGCGGGATATACAGCGTAATCGGCGGAGGGCACACAGCTGCGGCAGCGCAGAAGTTTGGCTTTGATGGAAAGGTATCCTATATGAGCACAGGAGGGGGTGCGCTCGAGGCGCTTATATCGGGAAAAAAACTGGCTGTCCTTGACTCTCTCAGGGAAAGCGGCGTGAAGTTCGCCGCCAGGTTCACTTGACACTTAAGCCTTTTTTTCCTTCTTATCCTGGATCACAACGCTCCATGTGCTTCCAATCTGCCTAATCAGCCCGAGCAGTTCCAGCCGGGCAAGGGTGCGGTCAAGCCTTCCCTCTGTCATTATTATCCCGTGGTTCTTCCTCAGGAACGAACCTATGTCCCAGGCACCCAGAGGCTTCTCGACGAGGATTTCCCTGACAAATGTCCCCATGTCCTCGTAGTAATTCCATGGAAACACAAACCATGTCCACTTCTCCTTTTCGACTTCCTTCGCATAATAATCAGGAACGAAGCCCGAATGTGTGATATGCAGCATTGTCGATGTTTTCACAGTCTTTGGCGAGAGTGACTGTGCGTGCTCGAATGCAAGCTTGAGGCTGTCGCCCGTGTCTGTGATATCGTCTACAATAAGCACATCCTTTCCGGCTATCTCCTCCTGTATCTCACCGACGAGTTTTGCCTTCCCATCCCTGGATGCGGTGACGCCCCAGTGCTGTGTCTTCAGTGAAATGAGGTTTTTCGAGAGGAGCTCGTCGCATACGAGTCTTGCAGGAACCCAGCCGCCCCTTGCCATTCCGATGACCGCATCGGGCCTGAAACCGCTGTCGGCTACCATCCTTCCCAGTTCAGCGCACCACTCGGCGATCTCTTCCCATGCCACCAGCTTTGCAGGTATCGACCTCATGAATACAGCTCCAGAACCATGTGAGGCAAGAGTCCGTCACCGACTTAAAACATGCCTTACAACTCTCCGAATAATGCGAGGGCGTTCAGGCTTGCCCTCCTGTAACATTCAGTCTCTTCTTGCAACCAGGAGGGGACACATCTGCCTGATCGAAAGGTGAACCAGTCACTGACTTTGCTCCGCAACTGGCTGCTTCAGATATCATATCCTCAAACCCCATGACCCATTGTGCCGGTTTGCATGCAGCAGCAGACCGGAAAAAAGGGCGGACAGGCAAACTAGACACTATTAAATATTGTCCCGGGACTATTGCCCAAAGAGGGCTTTCAGAGAGGATAGCCAAATGGATTCGACAAGGAAATTCATAACCGAGCTGAAGGGAAAGACTGTGATGACAGAGGATGGGCAGATACTCGGGCTCATAGACAACTTCATAATCGAGACTGCGACGGGTGAGATTGAGAATGTGCTTGTCATACCGGCCGAGGAAATCGAACCGAGGCTCTTCAGGACGGATGACCAGGGAAGGCTAGTCCTGCCGTTCAGCGAAATGCGTGCGGTAAAGGACGTCGTTGTAATGAACATGAAGTAGTCAGCGTTCATTCGTAGAGCCGTTTGCTCCAAAGACGGACACCACGGTCCGCTCCCCACTGAATCCGCAGATTCTTTCA
>JAKAPY010000035.1 GCA_021811925.1 Thermoplasmata archaeon
AAACGAGGCGCTTTTCCCTCTTCCTGAGATCCATGAACCTGTTGTCGAACCTGGTCTCAACTTCAACGTCGACCTTGTCCACGACGCCCATCGGGAGCGGTGTTTCTGCCGAGGAGATATTTTTTATGCTCATTGGAAGGAGTTCTATGCCGCGCTTCGCCTTGTCAGACTTCTTTACGGTTCCTTCTATTTCCAGGACGCTTTCCCTGCTGAGCCCCTTTACTGCTTCAAGCACGGCAGCAGGGGACGACTTCTTCAAAACTGTTACCTGTATTGTTCCATAACCGTCCCTGATAAGCAGGAAGGATATGCCGCCAAGATCCCTCACTTCCTCGACCCATCCCTTGATCCTTACTGTCTTTCCATCTTCATTCGGGGTAACTGTGTCCGATGTGGACAGTGGCAGGTGGTCCATTTTTTCAAACCAATATACGAAACGTTGCCCTGATTTAATAACTACCATGAGGGCGGTTCAGGGCCCCGTGACTCGCCCCTACATGAACTCTTCGAATTCCTTGACAACTTCAGGGTACTTCTTCTTTATCGCTCTCAGAATGTCGAGAGTTGTCATCCTCTCCATGTCGACCTGCGTCATTGCGTATACAAGCTTGTCGAAGGTTGCATCGTCCATGTGGGAGATTTTCTCCTTCATCAGGTAGTTCCTGTAAAGGTGGTCCTCCATCTTGTTCCTCCACCCTTCCTCGTACCTGTCCATAATTTCCTGTCCTGAATTGTTCTGTTCAACCGCCTGGCCGCAAACCTCACCGGCTATCTTGCCCGCCACGCATGCGTTGTAAATACCGCCGCCGGTCACCGGATCTATCATCCTGGCAGCATCGCCGACGAGCATCAGGCCGGGAACGGTGGTCTTTTCAAGCGGCGGAGCTATTGAAACGCCGCCTGCAACCTCCATGATGGACTTGCCCTTCCTGAATTCAGGATGCTTCTCGATAAACTTGTCGAGGTACATCTTCGCCTCTCCGGGGCCCTTTATTTTGCTCGTCTGCACGCCTATGCCGACGTTGGCAATGTCATCCCCCTTGGGGAACATCCAGATGTATCCACCAGGTGCAATATCTCCTATGAAAAAATCGGTATATCTCCTGTCAATGTCAACATCCACAAGCGTGTACTGATAGCATGAGTCGACATCCTTCGGTTTCAGATTGGTATTTATTCCGGCCCATCTCCCTACCTGCGACTCAAACCCGTCCGCTCCGATGATGACCTTGCTTTTTATTGTCAGATCCTTCCCCATGGACTTGGCCTTTATTCCCCTGACGTGGCCTCCTTCCTTTATCAGGCCCGTGGCGGAAGTCTTGACCATCACCTCGGCACCCGCCTGCGCAGCCTGCTGCGCCAGCGTCATGTCAAAGACGTCCCTGTGAATCACATAGCCGCATTCATTTCCGGCCCTGTTTTCGTCCACAGTCAGTACCGTCCCGTTGGGGGAAATGATCCTTGCACCGTCCACTTCCGCCGCTATCCATTTCTTGCTTGGCTCAATTCCAACGTCGTCGAGCCATCGCTTCGCAATTCCCTCCCCGCATCTGACAGGTGTCCCTATTTCCTGCCTTTTTTCAATCATCAATGTGGAGCAGCCTGACTTGGCTGCGTACTTGGCAGCAACGCTGCCTCCCGGCCCGGCTCCGATCACAACTACATCATACTCAAGTTCCATCGATATCACCATCCGCGGACAAGTGTCTCAATAGTTGGCATCCGCCTGCAAGGTCTCTGAAGCTCACTGTTTCAATCCCTATTTATACTAAACGACTGGGGAATCCGCTTTTTTTCAGCCTGTTTGCATTGCTTCCGGGGAGTGTTGACCATGATAATGGCTCAAAAGGCTGATAACCAAGCTTTTGAATAATCTCGGACGAAATGGTGGATGTAAGAAACTTCAGATACGACGATCTTGACCGGATAGCCGAAATAGTCTCCTCATCCCTGGGTGAATATTACCCGAAATCACTCTATCTTGAAAAGAGCAGGGACTGGGAGGACGGTTTTATTGTAGGAGTGGAAAACGGCAGGGTGGTTGCAATGCTGCTGGGCATTATCCAGGGCAGGTTCGAGACCAGGATACTCATGTTTGCCGTGGATAAGCGGTTCAGGCGCAAGGGCATAGGGCATGAGCTTATGAATCGATTCATCAGCCTTTCCATGGCGAGGGAAGCAAAGCGCATTTCACTCGAGGTGAGGAGGAGCAACCTTGAGGCAATACGATTTTACGAAAAATACGGCTTCCAGAATACTGGCGTGCTGCTCATGTACTACTCGGATTTGGAAGATGGTCTGAAAATGGCAAAAAACATCTAGTCAGCCGTAGCCTGGCTTGTCGAAGTCGTTTGCGGTCTCGTTTTCATACCAGTACTCGTTCCCCGACTGCCTCTGCGATGGCGTCATTTCCTCGTTGACAGCCTTGAAGAAGTTGCCGTATCTCTCCCTGATCTGCTCTTCGGCGGGCCTGGTCTTCTTGAGAGCTGAGATTATGTGATCAGCCTCTATGTACCTGCTCTGCTCTATCGCCGCGATATCGCCGGCGGCCCTGATCACTCCGCCTAGCTCCCTCAGCCTGAGGGTCAGCGCATCTTCCTTCCGATCGACCGCTTTTGCCCTTCTTGCCGCCTCCTTGATTATCTCGTTAACAGCCTCTATTGTCGCATGCGGTATCTTCCCGTCCTTCTGTATCTCCTGGGCGACAAACTGGGCCAGCTTGAGCCTGTTTGCGGCATTGTCCTTCATTGTTGTCTCAAGCAGCACCTCGTAGCCGTCACCCACCACCCTTGAGCGCAGCGGAGCGATTATCCTCTGCAAGTCCTGTATGTTGCATGAGGCAACGAGAATGAAATTGCACGGAACGTTCTCGACCCTTACGGATGCGCCCGCGCTTTGCGCATTGTGCCCTTCGATAGGGAAAACCCTGTCCTGCATCGCTGTAAGTATGAACCTCTGGAGATCTCCGAGGTGTGGTATCTCGTCTATGTAGAGAACACCCTCATGTGCTTCGTGGATCGCGCCTGCTATCACACGTTCATAAGGCTGCGTCCCGAGCTGTGAATGCCCGCCATAAGGATCGTGTCTCACATCACCGAGCAGCTCGGTCTCGCTTGCGCCGGTGATCATGATAAAATTGTTGCGTCTGTAGGGCACAATAATCTTGTGTGGGCTCTGCTTCTCCATCTCCCTCCTTTTCTCCAGAGCCTTCTGGTCAAGTACGCGTATCATTTCGCCAAAGCGCTCGTAGACAACAACTTCCTCCTTGTCGAACCTTTTCCTGGTGGTTGTGACCCTGTCCGTGCCAAGGGTCTGGCCCATGGTCATTTCGAACAGATTTCCGAACATGTCACCGAAAGGGTTTCCCTGGCTCGACATGTTGTTGAACAGCTTTGACTTCTGGCATTTGGGGCAGTATGTCTCTTTGGGTGAAGAATAGGAACCGCAGCTTCTGCATCTGTAACCAAGCCTTTCGGCGACTGTTATGGGCGCTTCGGTCGGGTCAACTATTTCGCCGCCTGCATATTCCCTGCTTGCCTTTTCATTCTCTGCTTCGTTGCCGCTCTTCACCTCAACGGTGGGCCTTTCAGGGTACTCTGGATTGTGTACGACTCTGACTTCCTGCTTCGGGATGGGGAGATGAAGCGACAGCGCCCTCGCAATCATGCTTTTTCCTATTCCCGGCGGTCCGACCAGGAGCAGGTTTCTCCTTTGCACCGCAGCAACCCTGGCAAGTGCCACAGCCTCATCCTGACCTATCACCCGTTCAAGTGGGTCGTGAGGCAACGTGATTGCCTCCGTTGTCGACAGATCCGCAAGGGAGGCGGGTGGTTCCTTGTCAGAATTTCCGGTGGATGCCATTTTGGGTTGCCCTTCAGTTTAGTTCTTCCTTCACCCATATGCCGACGTTTTCGGGCTGTTTTGTGATGCTACCAAGCTTGCTCGCGACGAGGAAGGGTATCTTCTTTTCAGCTGCTATGTCCAGTATCCTCTGAGTGATTATGCCGTCGAATATGACGCCGCCTATTTTCCCCTCTTCCTGCTCCCTCAGTATGTTGACAAGGTCCCTGACTGCGACTTCCTGGACCTGGGCGCCACCGCCGTCGACAAATATTGCCTTGGATGTGCCGCTCATTTCATTGAGCATGGTCTTCATCTTTTCCTGCGCTTCGGTCAGCTGCTTGGGAGGAGGGCGCTTCTCGGGCTCCCTCTCCGCAGGTTCCTCCATCTGCCTCTTGTCCGTTACTTCTACTTGTCTTGGCCTGTGACTGTCATCCTTCCTTTTGTGTGACTCCCTCTCCTTCTGGTCGGGAGTCTGAACCGTCAGCCCGAACATTTCTATATACTGCTCGGTGGGCATCTTGTTCCTGAGTGCCTTCATCACCTGCTTCTGGGTCAGTTCTTCGACTTCCTGCCCCTTGGGAGCTCTTGCGATGAAGTCGATATCAGCCACCTGCAGAAGCTCTTTGAGAATCAGCTCTCCTCCCCTGTCCCCGTCGACGAATGCTGTTACTACCTTTTCCGTCGATAGCTCCTGTATGGACTTGGGTATGTTGGTGCCCTCAACTGCCACTGTGTTCTTGATTCCGCATTTGAGCAGGTTGATGACATCCGATCTCCCCTCCACTATGATTATCGCATCGGAGTCGAGAGCATTCGGTCCTGCGGGGCTCCTCTCCTTCCCGAAGTATGTCAGTTCCTCTGTCTTGGTGGATTGTCTTATTGCTTCGAGCAGGTCAAGCCCGCTCGACTTGGAGGCCTTGGACATGTGGCTCAGGAGTTCCTTCGACCTTTCGATTATCTTGTTCCTCTTTGTTATCCTTACATCTTCCAGAGAATCAACCATAATCTTTGCCTTGCAAGGCCCTATCCTGTCTATTGTCTCCAGTGAGGCTGCCAGGACTGCCGTTTCAATCTGGTCGAGGCTCGACGGGATCATAATCGTTCCCTCGGACTTGCCCATTTTTGACAATACCTCGACCTCGATCCTGCCGATGCGGCCACCTTTCTGGAGATCCCTAAGGTCGAGTTCCTCGCCAAGCAGTCCTTCCGTCTGACCGAAGACTGCTCCCACTACGTCCGGTTTTTCCACTATCCCATCAGCAGAAAGCCTTGCCTGTATCAGGTATTTTGTGGTTGATGGGTCGATATTGATGTGTTCGTTGTTTGACATCTGTTCTTGCACTTCCGTTTGTTGTTGTGTTGTCGTCCATGGAAAAACATGCTGTCTGCTCAGTCCGCTCTAGCGCTCTTTGTTCTTTACTCGGCACAAAGCCGTCGTCGATGAAGGGATGAAAGTCAGCGTGAATTCCATGGCTCTATCTAGATATTCAATTAACAACTTCCTTATTAACCTTATCAGGACAGTATCCGGACCCGCATTCCCATAAATTCCATCAAAGCAGGCTGAACTTGCGTATTGCCCCCGCCACATCTGGACTCCTGAAAACAGAGGTTCCTGCAACCAGCCCATGTGCCCCGGCGTCTACCGACAGCCTGCCTGTTTCAAGCGTCACGCCACCGTCCACCAATATCCTTGCCCTTATTCCTTCCCTGTCAATGTAGCTTCTTGCCTGCCTGATCTTGCCCAGCATCTCCGTAATGAATTTCTGGCCGCCGAATCCGGGATGTACGGTCATTACAAGAAGCATATCTGCCCTGTCGATAGTCTTGAGTATTGCTTCAAGGGGAGTTTCCGGGTTTAAGGCAATCCCTGTCTTCTTCCCGAGACCTTCAATGGATGTGAGTGTCTTCTTCAAATCGTGTTTCGCTTCAGGATGGACTATGAGCAGATCTGAACCTGCATCGGCAAAGTCACTGATGAGCCTGTCAGGATTGTCCACCATAAGGTGCGTTTCAAAAGGCAGCTTGGTGGCGGCCCTCACGGATGATATCACAACCGGTCCGAAAGTTATGTTGGGCACGAAATGGCCATCCATGACATCTATGTGCACGCTGTCGGCACCCGCCCTGTCTATAAGAGCCACTTCATCCCTCAGCTTGCCGAAATCGCTCGACAGTATGGATGGCGAAATCTTTGTCAACTCGGACGCACCAACAGTCTTGACATCAATCTACCCCATTATTAAAATCTATCAAGGTCATTGCAACGCGAGCCCGATATGATCCATTTTATCTAATTGTAGTGAAATCCACTGCCCGATGGCAGAGAGACACGCGGTCCGTCATGCTTCATCAGGTAATTGTTCCGTATCAGGCTGCGATGAGCCGTCAGTAAAGACAGTTTCTGGTAAGGAGGCTTCTGAAAAGGCAAAACTCAGCCTCGCGATTGGAAATGGCAGGGCTCATCTCTGCAAGACTCACTACAGGGAGTACAAGAAAGCAACCAAGACAGACAGGGAACTAGACAGACTTGCATGGTGAGGACCGCGGGCAGTAACTGCCCGGTTGATGCTCGGGGGCAGAACTGGTGGAGATAGTTTTTCTTGGAACTGGAGCGACTTTGCCTTCCAGGATGAGAAACGTCTCTTCCACCGCAGTGATTCTGGAAGGTGGTGTTTCACTCTTTGATTGTGGCGAAGGCACTCAGAGACAGCTCATTCTTTCAGGCGTCTCGTTCATGAAGGTAAACTGGATCGTGTTGTCCCATTTCCATGGTGACCATGTCCTCGGTATTCCAGGACTACTTCAGTCAATGAGTCTTTCGGGCAGGAGAGACGAGCTTGTGTTCTACGGCCCTGAGGGGACGATCGCATTCATCAAGCATATGATGAAGGTAGGGCGGAGCCCACAGTCTTTTCCCGTTTCTGCCGTGGAAATGAAGGGAGGCGAAAGCAGGCAAATGGGGGAATACACTTTGAGCTGTGTGAACGCAACTCACAATACTCGGACTCTCTCCTTCAGGCTTGACGGCAAGCCTAGACCTGGCCGATTTTATCCGAAGAAGGCTATGAAGCTCGGAGTCAAGCCCGGGCCCCTGTTCGGAGCTCTGCAGAAGAACAATCAGGTGAATGTCGAAGGCAGGATTGTAAAGCCCTCGGAGGTCATGGGAAAACCGAGGCCCGGTCCCTCCATCGGCTATGCGATCGACACCAGGCCGAACAGGGACATCTCTGCCCTGATGAAAGGTGTCGATGTTCTTATTTTCGATTCGACATTTTCGGCCGATCTGAAAAAGAGGGCTGTGGAAACAGGTCATTCCACCTGCATTGAAGCAGCCACGGTTGCGCAGCGGGCGCGCGTAGGCCGCCTTTACCTGGACCACATAAGCGCAAGGTACGAAGACATTTCTCCGCTCCTGTCAGAGGCAAGGAAAAAGTTCCCCCGAAGCTATGTGGCGAAGGATTTCATGAGATATGAAGTGAAACCAAAATCATGACACTGGATTGACTGAAATGGATTGCAGCCTTAATTTTCAGCCCGCATGATATTCTTTAAGGAATATATCACGCGAAAAGGGCTATTAACCTCCATTCAATCAAGCGAACAAACATAATAGCCGAGGGATAATAATGGCAAAGAATATCACTGTCAAAGATCTGAAGGTCGAGCCCGTCGAGATAGGCGAGACGGAGATGGTTGAGAGAAAGGGGATAGGTCACCCCGACAGCGTGGCAGACGGGATATCGGAACAGGTTAGCAGGGGCCTGAGCAGATACTATGTTCAGCATTACGGCAGAGTGCTTCATCATAACACGGACGAGTGCCAGGTCGTAGGCGGTCAGTCCATCCCTGCGTTTGGTGGCGGAAAAGTCACTGAACCGATATACGTACTGCTTGTGGGAAGGGCGACGACCGAGGTCAACGGTGAAAAGATCCCCTTCAAGCGGATTGCGGAGGAGGCAGCCAGGAATTACCTGAAAAGCACTTTCCACGACCTCGACGTCGACCACGACGTTATCATCGAGACGAAGATAGGTCAGGGCTCAGTGGACCTTCGCGGTGTATACGAGACCAACAGGCTTCTCGCGAACGACACCAGCTTTGGCGTCGGTTTCGCCCCTTTTTCTGAAGCCGAGACAATCACGCGTGAAGTCGAATTCTACATCAATGGCGAAATGAAGAAGATACTTCCTCAGGCCGGCCAGGATGTAAAGGTCATGACCTCGAGACGCGGTAACAAGATTACTGTCACATGCGCTATTGCGATGGTTGGAAAGAGGATACAGGACAGGGACCACTATCTGAGCGTAAAGGAAGAGATAAGGGAGAAGGTGCTTGACTACGCCCGGAAGTACACCAAGAGGGAGGTCGAGGTCTATGTCAATACTGCAGACGACGTGGAGAGCGGTATCTACTACAATACGGTCACCGGCCTCTCAATGGAGAACGGCGACGATGGCTCAGTCGGCAGGGGTAACAGGGTAAACGGCCTGATAACACCATTCAGGCCAATGAGTCTGGAGGCCGCTGCGGGCAAGAATCCAGTCACACATGTAGGCAAACTGTACAATCTTCTTTCACATCAGGCGGCCCACAAGATACACACCGTGGCAGGCGGAGATGTCGTGGAAGTCAACGTCAGGATACTGTCTCAGATAGGGAAGCCGATTTCAGAGCCGCTGTCTGCCAATGTCGACCTCGTTATGAGCAACGGAGCCCGCTTCAGCAGGTGGCAGAGGGAAGCGGAAAGCATTTTAACAGATTATCTTGATAACATTGACAAGTACGTGACGCAGAGAGTTATCAGGAATGAACTATCTGTATTCTGAACTCAGCCACGAGAAAGATGAGTCGCACAAGGGCCCCAGAAGGAAATTCGGGGCCTTCCATTTCTACAGGGCCCTGAATGAAATTGCCGGGGCCGGAAGGATAGGCAGGGCAAGAATTTCTGAAGCGATAGGAATTGGTGAAGGAAGCGCGCGAACGCTTCTGGACGGTCTCGAGCATGATTCCCTTATAAAAAGGAACAATGCTGGCATTGTTCTGACAGAAAAGGGCAGGAAGGTTGTCGAGGGATTTCCCTTCAGCATGAGGGGAATCAGGGGATCAGCACTTTCGACGGGCCCATTCTCAACTCTCGCCGTGATAAGGGGAAGAGCACACAAGGTCACAAACGGGATTCTGCAACGTGATGAGGCAATCAGGAACGGTGGAACAGGAGCCATTACAATGATTGTGAAGGGTTCGGACCTTTTCCTTCCTCCTGACTTGAGCCTGGCTGATGATGGGGCTGCGAGCCACTCTGCTTTTTCCTTGCTTGGGGCACGTGACGGCGACGCGGTCATCATTGGTTCGGGCAAAACCGCGATACTTGCAGAGCAGGCAACATTCTTCGCAGTGAGCACACTGCTCTGACCGCCTCTGGATACTGATATATACATGCAGGCAATTCAAGTTGGATAATACATCCAACTGTGATTCTATGAAGTTCCTAAAGCTGCCGGTCGCACTACTCGCCGTTATGGTCCTTTTTGCCGGCGCGGCATTGCCAGGGAGAGCGGGTATCAATGGCATATATGGAGGAAATGTATCTGCTCCACAGGCCTCTGCGAGTGGAGAGGCCTCACTCCTTGTTTCTCTTCCAAACGGCACAAGTTACTGGTTTTACGGACAGCAGGCATTATATCACACTGCCTTCAACCTTACACTTGCGGCTGCATCATATTTCGGCATAAGCCTGAATTACAGCCTGTACCCGAGTTACGGCCCGGAGATGAACGAGTTTGGCGGGTATTGGAACAGCAATTCAACTACTGTCTTCACCGGACCCTACTGGCTCCTTTGGTTGTGGAATTCCAGCGATGAGTCATGGTCCCTCAGCAATCTTGGGGTAGGCTCTGTAAACACGTCGGCTGTTTCCTCCGTTGCATGGAGTTATTCGCTCCTCAGCCCAACTACAGGAAACCCGTACATGGCACCGCAGCAGACACCCCTGGATCCCATGGCCGTTCCCTCTCTGCGCGGGAGTTCAGATGGCAGCGGATATGGCGCTGTGTTCACCGATCAATCGGTTCAGGTGCCGAGCGGTCATTTGTCATGGACAGCTTCCAGTGGAGGCAGCCCAATTGACATTCAGCCGGTAGATTCAAACGGCCTTTCGTATTATGTCACCGACGGTTCAAACGGCACATCCGCTGTGCTTGCATACAATGACTACGGAATGCAGGTATGGCATGCAACGATAGGCAGCATAGGTTACCAGCTCTCGTCCCCACTGCTTGCAGACGGCACCGCATTCATTTCAAGCAGTGATGGGAACATATACGCTCTCAACGCCTCCAATGGCAAGCATGTATTCGAGATCGGGCATGTTTCATCTTCCTCGTACGGACTCACCGGTTCTCCTGTGCTCGGACAGGAAGGGTTCTATTTGCTCAACCCCAATGGTAGCCTTGACTATTACAGTTTCAACGGGACACTTTACTGGTCCGTGGCCATTGGCGGGAGCAGCTACTATTTCACACCCGCCCTGTTCAACAACACTGTTTATGCGTTTGGAAAGCAGGCCGGCAGCAACGCACTCTACCTGCTGAACTCCAGCAGCGGCGCAACAGAGAGCATTGTCCCTGTAAACGGCATCGTCTATGGGAGCCCTTCCGTCTCATTTGGAAGGCTTGTTTTCATTTCATCCCTGAAATCGCAATCGGGTGCAGGGTACGGCAACGTAACTGTGCACTGCCTCAGCGCCGATGGAAGCAGGTGGCTCTGGAACTACTCGGCTGGCCAGTCGCCAGGCGCTCCTTCGAGCACCGTCCTGACACCGTCATTGGTGATATTCAGCTCTGGCGGAAAACTGGTGGAATTGAATTCATCCAACGGGAAACAGGTCTGGAACATATCTTTCGTGAGTCAGTTTGCCTCTCCTTCTCCTTATGCAGCACGCGGCTTCATAGCAGCTTCCACCAATTCCAACTCATCCTCTCTACATATCTTCTCAATGTCTGGATCACCGGTCTGGAACTTCACTCCCAAAATCGGAAATGATACCTCACTCTCATCGCCTGTGTTCAACTCCACAACTGTATTCTGGGCCGACGATTCCGGCCACATGTATGCATTCCAGAAACTCGACGTAATAAATTTCAGTTACACCCAGCATTCGGGAACAGTCGACTTCACCTCGCTCCTGAACAGCAACGTAAAGGGGGCGGTCAATTTCACATGGTCGATTGCAGGTCATACATCCTATGGCAGAAATGTGTCTTACAGTTTCACAGGCAACGGCAATTACTCGGTCACGGTCACAATTACTTACTCGAACGGGACGGTTGCTTCAAGCAGCGCTGACATACGTGTGAACTCTGTGAGTCCGAATGTTTTCGGAGAACTTGTCACTATAGCCGAACTGCTTGCATTACCGATTGCGATCATAGTTGCGGCGGGTGTTTTTGTATGGAGGCGCCGCAGGAGATCCGGTTGAGAATGAAGTTCATTTTCAAAAACAGGCCCGGCATGCTTTCTTCACTGAATGAGATTTCCAGGATATTCTTCTTCCTGACACTTTTTTTCCTCTCCGTTCTCTTCTCCAACATTACTCTGCAGCTAACAATACTCTTTGCAGCGCTGCTGGTTGCCCTGAGTGCGGGCGTCCTCGTAGAATCTCTATCATTTGCTAAGTATGTTCTCTTCTTCTCCGCTCTCCTGTCCATCATATCCGTTCTCGTTGCTCCCGGAGGAACACTGCTTTACCAGCTTTCATTCGTAAGGATAACAACCTCTCCCCTGCTGTTTTCATTTTCAATGCTGGTCCGCATGCTGAGTTCAGTGATTTCCCTCAACCTGCTTCTTCTTGCCGTCAACCCGGATGCAACGATTGCATTTATCTCAAGGTTCGGGACAAAGACCGCGGCCTCCCTTCTCGTCGCGAGCCGCCTGCTGCCTGTCCTTACAAACGAGGGGGATGAGGTGATACAGGCTTTTGAGGCGCGAGGCATTTCCATCAGGCAGGGGAGTTTCAGGCAGAGATTGAAGTCAGCATCCAGGATTGTTTTCCCTCTTCTTTACAGCACAATGGACAGATCGATATCGGTGGCGGAGGCGATGGAAGCCAGGGGATTTCCGCGAAAATGGAAGAGGAAGAAATATTTCTTTTCCCCGGTTGATTACTGCCAGATTTCAGTTTCAGCGGTCGCAGTTGGCTCCGCACTACTCCTCTCTTTGTTTGGCATCGGAATGTCAAACTATTATGGCCATTCCTCCATAGGCATCCAGCTGCCTGTGGCTGTACTCTTTGTTCTCCTGACCTTTCCTTTTGTCCCTCTCATAGGGAGGTGGTCATATAATCCGGGCAAGGAATCTGAGTTTCAGGTACAATACTAGCAACAGGGATTCCCTGTCAGTAGAAACGCTTGATATCGAGGGTGGCGCAACATTTGTATTTGGCAGAACGGGCAGCGGGAAGACAACTCTCCTGCGCTGCATGAATGGCCTCATACCTCACTACTACGGAGGCAAAATGCGAGGGAGGATGATGGTGGATGGCCTCGATACGAGAGAGAACAAGCCCAGAATCATATCCGAGCACGTCGGAACAGTCTTTCAGGATCCCGAAAACCAGTTCCTAATGCTGACCGTGTCAGAGGAGATTGCCTTCGGTTTGCGCAATGCCGGGCTTGAGGAGAGCGAAGTGTCTTCGATGACCAGATCGG
>JAKAPY010000036.1 GCA_021811925.1 Thermoplasmata archaeon
GTGAAACCGGGCGAAGAGAAGAGGATGCTGCAGATTGCAGAGAAGCTCGAGGGTGAAGGCGTCAGGCAGTTCGGTCCCAAGCACGTCTATCCAAACACGGATTTCTATTCCGGCATTGCGTTCAAGTCAATCGGATTCAATGTTGAGATGTTTACCGCCCTCTTTGCACTTTCGCGGACAACAGGCTGGCTGGCACAGATTTCGGAGTACAATGAAAGCGAACCCAGGCTCATGAGGCCAAGGGCACTGTATAATGGCCCGGGGCCGAGGGATCTCGCTGCTGTGTCGCACAAGTAATTTCGGTGTCGGGCGGGCAGGGACGGTTCAGGCCTTCCTTACCTTCTTTCTTCCGGTGTGCCCTGGCTTGTGGTACTCGAAACCGAGTATGAAGTCTGCAATTCCGAGGGCAAGGAGAAGATACGCCATGTACACTATGTCCCCCTGCGCCGATATGTAGAAGAGAGCAGTCATTCCAAAAACGAGGACGGTGCCTGCAATCGAAATTATGAATGCCTCGTATTCCTTCTCCCTGAAATAGTGCTCCTCCATGAAGGCGATGGCGACAGAGGCAACCGCTATTATCCACAAAGGCTCCTGGGCGCTCGGCGTGAGATCTCCAGTCAGCGATGTGTGCAGGGAGAGAGCAGCCAGAAGCCCGGTTATAAGAAAGGGGAAAATGATGAGCATACCCCTGAGGAGATAGAAGAGTCCACCGAAGAGCATCGATATCTTCATTGCCCCGCGTATTTTCCACGCTCTTAAAATCTTTACCGAGAGAATTCGGACTCCGGTAATAGGAAGCGGGGCATCGCCTGCGATGGACGGTTTATAATCACCCACCGCAATGCTGGATATCCGGGTGTCATGGATTTGATCGTGTTCGTTGTCAGGCACGGGGCGACGGAGGCTGGCCAAAACGATCCATCCCTTTCGGCCGAGGGAATGGCTTCGGCCAGAGCCGCAGGGAGGCTGATACTTTCGCATGGGGGCAGGCTCGATATGATCCTTTGCTCCCCGCTGAAGCGTGCCCGTGAGCATGCAAATTTCATTTCGGCCGCGGCAGGCGGACGGATTGAGGTGGTCGAGTCGCTTGAGCCGGAAGGCGATCCCTCGGATGTCCTCCTGCGCCTCTCATCTTTGCCCGCGGACGCCAGGGTGGCGCTTGTGGGCCACATGCCGGTCCTGCGGTCGTTCGTATCCGAACTCATTTCAGACCAATCACCAGTCAGGGTGGAAATTGGAAGGGGCGATGTCCTCTGTATTGAGGCGGGTTTTGACGCAGGCACTTTCGGGGGAACGCTTCTGTGGCATATCCCTTCCCGCACGATGCATGGGACTGTATAGCGTGACGGCTCCCTTCCAGTCAAGTCGACTGTATTCCGTGAAGTGGCCGAAACACATATCGGCCGCTGGATTCAATGAGATCGAATCTGTGCAACCGGCCAGTGCGAAATGATTTATCAAACAACGTTATCATGTGTGAGGCAGCAGCATCCCTGGGCCGCTGTTACAATTCAATCAGAGTATTTCCGGTGATATCATGTCAGATTCAGTGAAGGAGGTTCTTCCCACACAGAATTCAATCTCTGTCGGAGTCAGGGAACTCGAGGAACTGAGAAGGAAGTCGATCGAAAATCCGGACCTTTTCTGGGAGCCGGTGGCAAACGAGCTCTTCTGGTTTGAGAAGCAGGGACCCCTTTTCGAGAAGACGGATGCGCCCCCATTCGGGCAGTGGTTTGGAAACTGGAAGACGAATCTGTGCTTCAACTCGGTCGACAGATGGGAAAAGTCAGCCAGGAAGAACAGGGTTGCCTTCTTCTGGGAAGGGGAGCCGGGGGACAGGAGAGCCATCACTTACCATGAGCTCTACAGGGAGGTCAACAGGATGGCTTCGGTCCTTCTCAACCTGGGCGTGAGGGAGGGGGACAGGGTGACAATTTACATGCCGCTTATACCGGAGACCATTGTCGCAATGCTCGCGACGGTCAGGATAGGCGCCATACATTCCGTTGTGTTTGGCGGGTTCACAAGTCAGGCGCTTGCCGACAGGGTAAACGATTCAAATTCAAAGGTGCTTGTCACCGCCGACGGCGGATGGCGGAGGGGCAAGGTTGTTGAGCTCAAGAAGATCGTTGACGACGCTCTGAAGCAGTGCCCTACGGTGAAAAAGGTCGTTGTGGTGAAAAGGACCGGGCAGGAGGTCGATATGGACCCGTACAGGGACTTCTGGTACGCGGAGCTGATGAAGGGTGCCGAAACATACGTGAAGCCCGTGGCGGTGCCGGGGAGCCATCCCAGCTACATACTATACACTTCGGGCACGACAGGCAAGCCGAAGGGCGCCGTACACAGCACCGGCGGGTACATGCTCTGGGTTTATTACACGCAGAAGGCAGTATTTGACATGAGGGACGAGGACATATACTGGTGCACCGCGGATGTCGGATGGGTGACGGGCCACTCGTATGTCGTGTATGGCCCGCTCCTCAATGGCGGGACTTCCTTCCTTTACGAGGGGGCGCCGGATTTCCCCGAGCCGGACAGGTGGTGGCGGATGATTGAGGAGTATGGCATCACAATCCTTTACACTGCGCCTACGGCCATAAGGTCATTCATGAAATTCGGCGACAAATGGCCGCATATGCACGACCTCTCCTCCATCAGGCTGCTCGGCACTGTCGGCGAGCCGATAAATCCGGAGGCATGGAACTGGTACTACAGGACAATCGGAAGAAACTGCTGTCAGATAGTGGATACATGGTGGCAGACGGAGACGGGGGGCATAATGATCAGCCCGCAGACCGGGACAACTCAGATACCGCTTAAACCAGGTTCGGCCAGCGTGCCTCTGCCCGGCGTCGATGCGCATGTGGTCGATGAGTCGGGAGCGGAACTGCCCGAGAACACAAAGGGTTTCCTTGTCATCAATCACCCGTGGCCGGGCCAGTTTCTGACTCTCTGGGAGGACAAGGAGCGCTTCGATTCGGTCTACTTCAAACGTTTTCCGGGCAAGTACTATGCTGCAGACTACGCGATGAAGGACCACGACGGTTACTTCTGGCTCCTCGGAAGGGCGGACGAGGTCCTCAAGATAGCGGGCCACAGGATCGGGACAATAGAGCTCGAGGACATCCTGATATCCCATCCTGCCGTGGCGGAATCAGCCGTCATAGGCAAATTCGATGAGGTCAAGGGCGAGTCACCCGTCGCGTTTGTCGTCCTTCGCCCGGGGCACGGGCCAACACCGGCGACGAGGCGCGAGCTTATGGACCATGTCAGGAACAACATGGGCCCGATAGCGGTCCCGGGCGCACTGTATTTCGTCGAGAAGTTACCGAAGACGAGAAGCGGCAAGATAATGAGGCGGCTGATAAAGGCGGTCGTGGAGGAAAAGGCGCTTGGAGATGTTAGCACGCTCGAAGACTCTTCCAGTGTGGATGAGGCCGAGAAGGCATACAGGGAACTGCAGGCCGAGATACACCGTGGCGGCTGAAGCCTACCCGCCGCCCACGATCCTCTTGAGCATGTCGGGATGGTTGGAGGAGACGCTGTCGGGTTTCATCGACATCACCTTTGCCGCATCCTCTTCGCGGTCCATTACCCAGGGGTGCACGCTGTAGCCGTTTTTGTGCAGCAGGCTCACCGATTCGGGCTTGAGCTTCTCCCACTTGGGGAAAAAGCACTGGACAAGGAATTCCTGTGCGACATCTATGTAATCGTCCGGGGGGTCGGCAGTGAGAAGCCCGGTACTCAGTTCGGTGTCCAGCTCCCTTATATTGAGCAGTATTTCAGGGTCGAACGCAATGAATACGGTCCTTTTCCTGCAGCCCTTCCTCAATGACATCAATTCGGCAATCTTCTTCTCTATCCCCGGATAGACGTCGTTGCCGTGTTTTATCTCCACAATCGCGTATGCGGCGGGCGTGATGAAATCAACAGCTTCCTCCAGTGTTGGTATCTTCTCCCCCCTGAACCGGGAAGCGTACCATGAGCCCGCATCGAGTCCCCTCAGTTTCCTGGAATCGGTATCCTTGATGAATCCGCTTCCGTTCGTGGTCCTCTCAAGAGACTCATCGTGCATCACGACAAGTCTTCCGTCAGAACTCTGATGTATGTCGAACTCAACTGCATCTGCGCCTATCTCCAGCGCCCTTGAGAAGGATGATATCGTATTCTCCGGAGCAAGTGCAGACGCGCCCCTGTGTGCGACAATCATTGGCCTTTGCCTGTCTTGCCTGTATTCAGTAAAACCGTTGACGGCAGTCATGCAACCTACCCTTGGAAGGCGGGGACGATTCTGTGCGCACCAGAAAATTCGTCATACTTAATTCTTCGCCGCAGGGCATTTTCCCCGATGCCGGACATTGACAAACGATGCGGGCTCAAATATAAGAAGAGGAGGCTCGTATTTATACACAATCTGGTGTGATAAATGACCAAGGGTGGAAACTGAATGGAACTTGAACTTTCTGATTTTTTCAGCGAGATTTATGAGAAGGATGAAAAGGGGATTCCCCAATTCAAGATACTTTCCGGGGGCAAGTGGTATTTCCCGGACAACGGCAAGTTCATTGACGTCGTCAGCCCCATAGACAACTCCGTAATAGCCCGCATCTCCGAGGCGGAGAACAAGGACGCAGACAAGGTCCTGGAGGATGCAGCCGCGGCCAGGCCGCTGATACGCAGGCTTCCTGCCATTGAAAGGATGGATGCAATGGTGAGGGCATCGTCCCTTCTGGAGCAGCAGTTTAAGTCCATGCAGAACTCAATCGTTGTGAACAACGGCAAAACGCTTGCGGATGCAGCAGGGGAGATAACATCCACAATGCACCGGCTCACACTTGTTTTCGAGGAGGCGCGGAAGATATTCGGCGACTACCTGCCTGGCGACTGGGCCGAGGAAAACATAGGCAAGTATGCGCTGGTAATAAGGGAACCGGTTGGCGTTGTGCTCGCAATCGCACCATTCAATTACCCGCTCTTCATAACATTCACAAAGGCAATACCTGCGCTGCTGGCGGGAAACTCGGTGATAATCAAGCCTCCAAGCGCCGATCCGATTCCTGCCCTTCTCATGGCGGAGATAATGATAAAGGCGGGCATTCCCCCTCCCTCGCTTAGCACGATTACGGGACGCGGCTCCATAGGCAGCTATATGGCAAGGCACTCGACTGTTGATGTCCTCACATTCACCGGGAGCACAGGGATAGGAAAGAAGCTCAGCGAGATATCAGGCATAAAGAAAATACACCTGGAGCTCGGAGGCAAGGGCGTGGCAATTGTCCTGTCGGATGCCGACCTGGAGACCGCTGCCTCGAAGGTGCTCGCAGGCGCGCTCAAGAATGCAGGGCAGAGATGCGATGCAATAAGCAGGGTCCTTGTCCAGAGCGAGGTCGCGTCCCGGTTCGGCGAACTGCTCAAATCCGGAATCAGGGATTGGACTGCCGGCGATCCAAGGGATGTGAAGTCAAAAATCGGCCCGCTTATAGACGGCAGTGCGGTCGAGCGGGTCATGAGGCTCATAGATGACGCAGTCCGGAAGGGGGCCAAGCTTGCCTCCGGCGGAAAGTCCAGGGGAAACTTTGTCGAGCCCACCCTGCTTCTGGACGTTCCACTGAATGCCGATGTGATGTGGGAGGAGACATTCGGGCCGGTCGTCCCTGTCTCCGTTTTCAAAACGGTGGACGATGCAATCGAGATTGCAAACAAATCGGAGTATGGACTTGATTCGGCTGTTTTCACAAAGAGCTTCCACCTCGCATGGAAGGTTTCCAAGCGGCTCGAGGTCGGAGAGGTGACGGTCAACAACTCTCCAGCACATGGTGTCGGATTCTTTCCCTTTGGCGGCGTGAAGGAAAGCGGACTCGGACGCGAGGGGATAGGCTACAGCATCGACGAGTTCACGAACATGAAGACAATAGTATTCGACACATCGGCTGCAAGGATATGGCAGCTTGAGGAACAGGGGAAGGACGCAGAGCACGCCGAAAAGGCGAGATGAACAATTCAGCCGAGCAGCGCTTCCGCCATGTCGGCGATGAGATTCCTCTGCCTGTCTGACTTGACGACTGCGGATGCAACGAGGGCGCCCTCGGCGCCCAACTCCACTGCCTTGGCCACATCATCGGCGGTGGTGACACCCGCACCAGCGATTATTGTGATGCCTGCGTTCACCTTCCTGATCGCGCTTACCGACTCCGTTATGATCTCGGGCCTTGCCTTCGACACAGAAACGCCCTTGCCGATCAATTCTGGCGGCTCTATCGCAACCATGTCCGGACCGAGGGTGCTGACGGCGGCCGCGGTCCTTATGGTGTCAGCGCACGCAACTGTCTTCATTCCAAGCTTCCTAGCCCTTTCGACAAGAAATTCCATCTCCCACAGCCCGAGCCTGTGCTCGCTGTGGTTCAGGAGCGTCCCCGAGGCACCCGCAGACCTAAGCATCTCGAGTGAATGGTAACCTGTTGTGGCACCAGGCTCAACAGGATCGGTGTGCTGCGCATATACCGCCGCCCCTGCTGAAGAAGCATGATGAAGCCATGGCGTCGGGGGGCAGACTACCACATTTACACCTGTTTCGATTGAGACTTCGCGCGCAAATCCGGCAATCGCAAGTGATGAATCGGCAAATGACTCCGCATATCCCTTGAGGTTGAGCAGGAGGTATCTCTTATCTGTGGATTGCATGTGTCGCACGCCCGATGTCAGCGATGTACGCACCTTTAATCTTTCCCAGCCTTCCCGCTGACGGCAGACTCAATCCTGAAAACGTAATCCCGCAGCAGTTCATCAACGGGCATCACCGACAGCCTCGGGTTTCTCACGAGTGGGGAGTCGTTGAACAGGCCGGATGACTTGACTGTTGACAGCGCAACCGGGCGCCTCAGCTTCCTGACCGCCCTTATCCTGACCGAGGGCGAGCCGTTTTTCACGGATGCTTCGACGCACAACGCAAGGCCAACAATGCTCTTCTGATCTCCGGTGTGGTAGTAAAGTATTTCATCCCCCGCCTTTACGCACCTGAGGTTCTTGAGCGCCAGATTGTTTTTCACTCCCTCCCATTCAACAACACCGTCCATCTGGAGATGTTCGAAGCCGTAGTGGTCAGGCTCCTCCTTGAAAAGCCAGCAGGACATGTGATGCCGATGTCAATGCGCGTATTTAGAAGGTACAGGGTGAGGAAACTGAGAAGGAGCAGGCAGGGCAAATTGCCTGCAGTCGCCAGGTCAAACCGGCGAAAAGATAACTGTCAGCCTTGTCGTGACCATTATGATTCCAGTCAACATGATTAGCAGGCCGGCAATTTCAGCAGGAAGCTGGAATCCCTGATGCGTGATGAATTCGGAGTATGCTGTCATTGAAACTGTGGGGTGCGTGTTTCCGATAGCGGTCATGTTTATGAAGTAGGCCGAGTCAGTATAAACTGTTGAGAGATACACGTTTGGATTCGCGCTGTTCAAAACGCCTTTACTCACCTGGTACTGAACATACTCCTCAAGGCCTTTCGGTCCGGGGTAGTACTTGTACTGAAATATGACGTAGTTGAATTCCGTTCCGTTTTTGATTGAGAAGACAAGATGTGGCGTCTCCCCGTGGATTGCGGAGAAGTAGGCGGTCGAGTTATTGTCCTGCGTCAGGAGATAGGAGCCGCCGCCGGTGGGAACTCTCTCCAGCTGGTTCCTTCCGTAAAGTGCAGAAAGCTGAAAGATCGCCAGCCCTATAATGGCAAGAGCCACGGCTATGACAAGCAACCTGTCGCTCAGGATGCGCCTGAGCGCCCTTGTATGCCTTTCAAGACTTCTCTTCTGCTTGATCTTTACCTTTGCCATATGCTGTTTTCCCAATCTACCATGGGCTATATTAGTTTTAAATCGTTTAAATCGGTAGATTAATATTCCTCAAGAATTGCAGGGGCGCGGCGCCCTGCCCTGGCCAACTGTAAGGCTCCTTTGGCCGCGCGCAACGCCTGAAAGTCAATTTACAGACTCGATTATGCCTGTGGTGTATAAAACAGGACATAGGGACTATTTGCGACTGCAACATCAACCGCTCCCATGCATTACTCCTCGCAGTCCGTGGGTGTATTCGGAATCACGGGCTATGCCGGCACAGAACTGCTGAAGTTGCTCTCCATTCATCCAAAGTTTGAACTCACTTTCGCCCAGTCGAAGAGCGCCAATGCGAACACGGTAGGGGATATGTTCCCGCTTCTCGCTTCCGTCGGCGGAGTCAGGATATCCAGGGAAAATGACTCGGAGGGCCTCGACATAGCGTTCATGTGCCTTCCCGCGGGTGAAAGCATGGGTCTTGTTCCCGGACTGCTCAAGAAAGGTGTGAGGGTCGTCGACCTTGGCCCGGACTACAGGCTAAAGCCAGCCAGCCTCTTCGAATCCGTATATGGGACCAGGCACACCGATCCTGAAAACCTGGAGTCAAGCACATACGGTGTCACCGAATTGAACAGGCAGAAGATAAGCGAGGCACCCGTAGTCGCGAATCCAGGCTGTTACCCCACGGCTGCACTCATTGCCCTTTCCCCAATTCTTGACATCATCAGCGGGAGTATAATCATCGATGCGAAAAGCGGCACATCAGGCTCGGGAAAGGAGCCGAGTCCATTCAACAACCACTCAGAGATAGGAGAAAATGTAAAACCATACAACCCGAACAGGCACAGGCATCTTCCGGAAATAGCCACTCAGCTTGCTGCGGTCAACGGACGCTCTTATGACCTTACATTCGTTCCACATCTCGTTCCGATAGTGAGGGGAATAGAGGAAAGCATCTACCTTCCGGGCACCCCGTATGACGGCGTGCTCTCCAGGCTGAAGTCATTCTATTCGGGATCGAAGTTTGTGCATGTTGTGGAGGACGCAAGCATCAACATGGTGCTTGGGACAAACCACTGTGTTCTCCAGGTCTCCGACCTGGGCAACGGCACGGCCATTTTCTCGTACATAGACAATCTCGGGAAAGGTGCGAGCGGGCAGGCTTTACAGAATGCAAATGTAATGGTCGGATTTCCCGAAGAGGCGGGGCTTCTCGCCTCCGGTTCCGGTGTGGGTCGGTAGAATTGAAGGCGATAGATGGCGGTGTAAGCGCTCCCGCAGGATTCAAGGCAGCCGGGGGCAAGGGCGGTATACGGAAGTCTGGAAAGAAGGACATCGCGCTCATCTTTTCGGAGAGGATTTGCAACGCCGCCGCTGTTTTCACAACCAACAGGCTGAAGGCGGCATGCGTCCTTGTCACTTCCAGTCACCTCAGGCAGACAGGAGGCAGGCTGCATGGCGTGGTCATCAACAGTGGCAATGCGAATGCACTGACAGGGAAGCAGGGGTTGCAGGATGCAAGGGAAATGGCCTACACGGCTGCAAGAATGCTCGGTGCAAAAAGAAACCATATGGCTGTCTGCTCTACGGGCATTATAGGTGAAATGCTTCCGATGGAGAAGGTGAGGCACGGCATTGAACAGACGGTTCCGCTTCTTTCCGACTCTCTCAAGGCGGGGAGTCAGGCGGCCGAGGCGATACTGACAACCGACACAACAAGAAAGGAGTTTGCAGTCTCATTGACACTCTCCGACGGCCGCAAAGTCACAATAGGCGGAATGACGAAGGGGTCGGGCATGATATCCCCGAAAATGGCAGGCCTGCATGCCACCACCCTTACATTCATAACAACGGATGCACCGGTAGGCACGCGATACCTGCAGGGCTGTCTGGAAAAATTCACCGACCAGACGTTCAACATGATCTCTGTCGACGGAGACCAGAGCACAAACGACACAATACTCCTTTTTTCAAACGGTGCCGCGGGCGGGCCCGAAATAAGGAAGGATGCGAACTTCGAGGAGGGGCTGAGGCGTGTTATGTGGGAGCTTGCCAGGAAGGTCGCGCTGGACGGAGAGGGCGAGACGAAACTACTCACTGTCAGGGTGGAAGGCGCGCGCAACGACAGGGACGCGTCTCTTGCCGCACTTTCAATTATAAAGTCAAACCTCGTCAAGAGCGCTGTCTTCGGGGGCGATCCAAACGTCGGAAGGATTGCCTCGGCAATAGGCAATTCTGGCTGCACCGCCGATTTCTCAAGGCTTGAGGTTTGCGTCGGACCGTGCGCCGATGTCAAGATAATATCAAACGGGCTGGTCACCGACCAGAAAAAGGCAGCCGCCTCCTTCATGAAGGAGCGGGAAGTGACTCTTACTGTCAGGCTCAACGGAGGAAAAGGTTCGGCAACATCTATGGGATGTGATTTGACTTATGGCTACGTCAGGATTAATTCGGCCTACACCACGTAGGGAGGCGGCGCCAGTTGTCGTCAAGAGCGGCGGCAGCCTGGTCGATTCGGATGTGAACATCGCCCTGATGTGCGGGGAGATTGCCTCACTTGCGGAGGACTACAGCTTCGTCATCGTAAATGGCGGCGGCAGGGAGATTGACAGGCTCTGCAGGGCGCTTTCCATTCCGGTGGAGAAAGTGGGAGGCCTGCGCATAACAACCCCGGAGGTCATGTCTGTTGTCCAGATGGCGCTGGCCAAGAGCTCCAACGCCGTTGCATCATGCCTTTCGTCGCTCGGCGTCAGGGCTGTCCCGATTCCAGCTTTCGCCGCCATGACAGTTACGGTTGAAAAGAAACAGCCGGTTCAGTCGAGGGACCTGGGGCTTGTCGGCAGTGTTGCAGAGGTGGACTGTTCCCTTATCAACCTGCTACAAAAGGAAGGGATTGTGCCCGTCGTCTATCCCGTTTCGGCCGACAGGTTTTCCCAGTTGCACAATGTCAATGCAGATGAGATCGCGTCACGACTCGCATCTGAACTGGGCGCAGGTGCCCTCCTGATGCTGACCGATGTCGAGGGCGTGCTTGTCGAAGGAGTTGCAAGGGAAGTGATTCGGACCTCGGAGCTTGAGGATTTCACCCGTTCAGGATGGATTACGGACGGCATGCTTCCGAAACTGGATGCAGCCGCCGGAGCAGCGTTGAATGGTGTTTCACGCGTGTGCATACTAGATGGCAGGAAGAATGGGGTTGTCAGGGAATACCTAAAGGAAGGAAAAGCAAATGGCACTGAAATACAGAAGTGAGCCCGGTGTGAAGAAAGATGAGGCGCTGCTGGGCACATACAGCAGGCAGCAGGTATCATTCGTGAGGGGCAAGGGATGTTCCGTCTGGGACAGCAACGGAAGGGAATATCTCGATCTCGTGGCCGGGATAGCAGTCAACAGCCTTGGGCACAATCATCCGAAACTAGTGGCTGCAGTATGCAATCAGGCGACAAACATAATGCACTCCTCCAACCTCTATGAAATACCGAACCAGTCAACACTTGCAGCGAGGCTTGTCAAACATCTTCCCGGCGCATGGAAGGTCTTCTTCAGCAACAGCGGGGCGGAGGCGAATGAAGCGGCGATAAAGTTCGCATTCAAGGCAACTGGAAGAAGCAAGATAGTCTCAACTCTGAATTCCTTTCATGGAAGGACGGCTATGACTCTTTCAGTCACCGGCCAGCAGAAGTACTGGAAGGGGTTTGAACACCTTATCTACAGGGATGTTCTTTTCGCGGATTACGGTTCAGCTGAAAGCGTGAAGAGCAAGCTTGACAAGGATGTGGCCTGCATAATAGTGGAGCCCATTCAGGGAGAGGGGGGTGTGATTGTTCCCCCGGCCGGTTTTCTGGCCGATGTATGCGAAGCTGCCAGGGAGAACGGAACGCTTTTGATTATGGACGAAATCCAGGCAGGAATGTGCAGGACTGGAAAGTTCTTCGCTCATGCTTGGGAAGAGGGTTGTACCCCGGATATAATCACAATGGCCAAGGCTCTCGCGGGCGGTGTGCCGATAGGTGCAACCCTCGTCAGCCCTAGCGTCGCAGGGAAAATAGCACCGGGAGATCACGGCTCCACATTCGGCGGCAACCACCTGAGCACCGCCGCGGCAAACGCGGTCATGGATGTTGTCGAGGCGCCCGGTTTCATGGAAGAAGTCGCAAGAAAGGGGGGCAAGCTCACCGGCGGCCTTGAAGAAATATTCGAGGGCGCCGAATATGTCAAGGAAGTAAGGGGAAAGGGCCTGATGATTGGCGTGGAAATGACACCAGAGGCTGCAAAGAGTTTCAAGTCGTTCGCGATGGAAAGAGGATTCATTGTGAACGTGGCGCACGATTGTGTCATCAGGCTGGTCCCTCCCCTGATAATAAGCGATGAGGAGATAGAGTCGTTTCTTGCAATGTCGTCTGCGTTCGCCTCCTCGATGCAATGATATCGGCTTCGGCATCCGCCCGGTGTGAGCTCAGACGCAGTGCCCCAGTGCGAATTCTCCAGTCATCTTTTTATCCAGAGAGGATATACGATTTTTCCGATCCTCAATTGACAGAGAAGACTTCTGCAGAAATTACGAGGGACTACATAGGTCAGCACCCAAGCATAATGGACTGTCTTTCATACGACATAGTGAATTTTTCAGCCCTTGCCAGGAAGATCATGGAGGAGACGGGCGCCAAAAACGAGGAAGCGGTGATGATAGCATGCAGGCGATACCAGATTGAGCTAGATC
>JAKAPY010000037.1 GCA_021811925.1 Thermoplasmata archaeon
CAAGATCGTCAATGACCTTCAGGCAGAAGACAACGCTTGCTCCGCTCTCCCTGACCTTGTCCACCATCGCCTTGAGCATGTGCTCCTCCTCCTGGAGGAACTGCTGTATTTTCGATGGGTCAGTGATCTCTATCTTGGCGTCTATCTCCGTCTTCTTGATCTCAAGCGCAGCATCTAGAAGTGCGATCTTCGCCTTCTCCACCTGCTTCGGCATTGCCGTGTGCGCAGCTTCCTTGTCCACTATGATGCCGCTTATGACCTCTGTCTCGTCGATGCTTGCACCGTGCTTTTTGACCAGCTGTATGTCATCATCGTCCACGTAGAGTCTGCCGTTCCTCTCCTCGGCGACGGATGATACCGCATTGACTGAAACCTTGGCAAGCACGTCTATCGAACTGCTAGCACTCTTACTGTACATTGCAGTCTTGGCAATGTCCGTCAGCGTATCCCTGTCCTTGACAGTCACGGGCAGGGAAATCTTGTCAAGTACCTCGACGGCCTTTGTCTCAGCCATCCTGTAACCTTTTGTTATAACAGTCGGGTGGACGTTCTGCTCTATCAGTGATTCGGCCTTCTTCAGGAATTCTCCCGCAAGGATGACTGATGTCGTCGTGCCGTCGCCCGCTTCCTCGTCCTGGGTCTTTGCAACCTCAATTATCATCTTTGCAGCAGGATGCTCGACTTCGAGTTCCTTGAGTATTGTCACTCCATCGTTCGTAATTGTAACATCACCCAGGCCGCCAACAAGCATCTTGTCCATTCCGCGGGGTCCCAGGGTCGTCCTGACTGCATCTGCAATGGCCTTGGCCGCTGCAATGTTGTCGAACTGAGCCCCCTTTCCCCTCTCTCTCCTTGTTCCTTCCTTCAAAACCAGTATCGGTGTGTTTCCTGCCTGTCCTATCATTTTGCTACCTCTTTTTATTGGTTCTTAATTACCAGCACAATTCCCCGCCGGCAAGAATCTGCAGCGGGGCATGTCTGATTCTAAAAATGGATAAGTAAGCACTTCTATAAAAGCATTTCTTATGACTGTTACGGTGCACCTTGGGCACATTGTTCTCATCTGCTGGCATTTTCACAGTTTGTTGGAACAAATCTAATTACGAGCCGGAAACGTTCGAATCAGGCATTAGAAGCCTTTGCGAAATCGCCGTCGCATGGTTCTGACCATGGAGTAAACGTCAGAAGCTACCTAGTTGCATCGCGTTCCCGGGGTCGTGCAACAAGCGGAACAAAATTGAGTCAGATTTCGTTTCCCCGTTTGGTCAATGACCAATTCCGATCCTCACTACTACGCCGCTACGCTGGAATTGCAATTCCGGGCGTCAGGGTGCCATTGTCCGGGAAATTAAGATATAGTTGTCCGTGTATGCGGCTGACACGGAAATTCTGGTAGACAGTATTTTTGAGGGGTTAAATAATGAGTTCTAGCTCAGAGCAAAGTGTAAGCCAACCTCCTGCTCCAAAGCCCAGGAAGTCGGCTGTGCCAAAAGTTGTAGCTGTCCTGATTGTCGTTGTGATAGTCTTGGGCGCGGGTCTTTACGTATTCAAGGGGAATCTGTTTCCACCTTCGAACAATTCCCAGACTCTGGTGATTGGGAGTTCAGCAACTGTCGCATCCTTCGATCCGGCTGTTGCGTTCGATTCAGGCTCTGTCCTTTTCGATGACCAGATATACAACACGCTGATAGGCTACGGAACAACAACCGTCAACGGAACGACTTACGGGTCGTTGACTCCTGTGCCTGAACTGGCGACTAACTGGACAGTCAACCCGAACGGTTCTATACTTTTCACTCTCAGGCAGGGTGTGAAATTCAGCAATGGCGACGCGTTCAATGCATCCGCGGTTAAGTTCTCTCTCGACCGCATCATAACAATGAAGCAAGGGGCTGACTTCCATGTCTTCAAGTTCCTCAACGAGAGCGGTGTTCAGATAAAGTCGACTTATTCGGTCCTGGTTGTACCTTCCAGACCATATCCATGGTTCCTCAACCTGTTCCAGCTATGGGTGACAGGCATCGTGGATCCTGGATATGTGAATGCCCACGGCGGCGTTCAGGCCGGCAAGGTCAACACTTGGATGGCCACTCACGCGATGGGAACAGGACCCTACGTTCTGAACTTATCTACCAGCTCGGAGATCATACTTCAGAGCAACCCCAACTACTGGGGACCCGCTCCAAAGATCACCAAAGTCGTCTACGACATCATCCCCTCTCCTGCGACCCAGCAGACTGAACTGCAGGGCGGCACAATCAACATCGCAATGAATATCCCGCCAAGCCAGTTGAGCACAGTCAGGAATTACAGCGGCGTCCAGGTTTCCTCCGGGCCAACATCGTCCGAATACTATATCGGCCTTGACGAGAATGTCACACCATTCAACAACACACTTGTCAGACAGGCAATGATTTATGCAACGAACCAGACGAACATAGTCCAGCACTCGACATATGGGACAGGAATACCAATAAGAAGCGTAATTGCGCCAACAATCGAGTCGTACTTCAACGCATTCGCCAACTACAGCTTCAACCCGCAGAAGGCCAGGCAACTTCTCACCCAGGCGGGGTACCCGAACGGATTCTCGACTAAGTTCTATTACACATCTGGCGATCCGGTCGGAGAGGCTATCTTTACAATACTGCAGCAGGAATTGAACAACGTCGGAGTGAACATCACGGGAGTCCCGCTCACATCCGCCCAGTTCAACGATCAGGCAGGGCAGGGAACATTCCCGATGTTCTTTGAGGGCTGGGTAAATCTGCTCGCAACACCGGACGACGGAATGTACCCGCTGTTCAATGCAGGCAACCTTGGCATATATGGCAACTACAACTACTTCAACAACTCAACCGTCTCCAGTCTGCTTGTGAAAGCAGGGCAGACACTATCCGCCACTCAGCGTGATGGAATGTACCACCAGGCACAACAGATACTCGCAAACCAGGCAGTTGAGATACCGCTGTTCAATCTGCAGAACGTCGTACCGCACACAACGAACGTCCACGACCTCTACATCTACCCGACATTCGACATGTACTTCGTGCAGATGTATATGACCTGAGAATATGATCAATCTTGCCAGATACTCTGCGTTCGCGCGGTATATTGGGTACAGGGCGCTGGCCAGTGTGCCCACGATCCTCGGACTAGTAGTGCTGACCTTCGTGATATCCCACATGATCCCAGGTAACCCAGCACTTACAGTCATCGGCCCAGAGAGAAACCCGCAGGAACTGCAGATACTTGAGCAGGAAATGGGTCTCAACAAACCTCTTTACATACAATTTTATGATTACCTCGCTGGACTGGTGCACGGGAACCTTGGTTACTCTTTCATCCAGCAGCAGTCTGTCTCGAGCTTGGTGGCCAGCCGTTTTCCGGCAAGCCTGGAGCTTGCCCTTGCCTCAGTGCTGATAGGTATTCCTGTCGCTTTGTTTCTTGGCCTCTGGACAGCGCTCAGGGTGAACAGACCGGAGGATCATGCCGTCAGAGTCTCCTCACTGCTCGGAATATCGATGCCAGTGTTCTGGGTGGGTACCGAACTTATACTGGTATTCTACTCCTTTTTCCATCTCCTCCCCGCGAGCGGGCAGCTAGGCCCGGCCCTGTCCCCGCCCACAACAATCACCGGCATGTACATCCTGGACAGTGCGCTCACTGGCAACTTCACTGATCTTGTGAGTTCGCTGACCCACATAGTGCTTCCCGCCCTTGCGCTTTCCATATTTACAATCGCCTTTCTCTCCAGGATATTGCGCTCCGGGATGCTCGATGTGCTTGGCACAGACTACATCAGGACTTCTGCAGCCATCGGGCTGCCCAGGAATGTGATAGTAAACAAGTATGCTCTAAGGAACGCGCTGCTTCCGGCAATCACCGTCGGCGCCCTGACGGTAGCAGGACTGATTGCTGGAGTTGTCCTGACCGAAACTGTCTTTGGATGGATCGGTTTGGGTTATCTCGCATTCCAGTCGATTGAGGGTCCTGACTACCCTTCGCTTATTGCCGTTGTCCTCATATCGGGCTTCCTGTTTGTGATTGCAAATTTCCTTGCCGATATTCTCTATGCCGTGGTGGATCCGCGAGTCAGACTTTAATGGTTGGTAGTCATGTTCAACACGGTCTCCAGACAGGGCAGTAAATTTGAGAACGGATTGGCATCACTTCGCCAGCTCATCAGGAACAGGACGGGGTTGATTGGACTTATAATAATAGCATTCTACGTGTTTCTGGCCATTGCCGGCCCGGCCCTGGCGCCATATCCTCCTAACTATATTCCATCCTCCGAACCAGTTGTCGGGCCAAGCGCTGCCCATCTGTTCGGTACAGACCTGTATGGAAGGGACATACTGTCGAGGGTCCTTTACGCTGCGCGACTGGATATGCTTCTTTCATTGATAGGTGTCACGGTCGGCTTTGCCATAGGCGAGGTCATCGGGCTCGTTGCCGGCTATTACGGGAAGAAGACCGATCAGGCGCTTATGAGGGGCATGGACATACTGTTGGCTTTTCCCGGGCTGCTGCTGGCTATTGCGATCGCGGTCTTCCTCGGCCAGGGCTTCTTCTCGATAGTGGTCGCGGTCGCCGTCGTGGGAATCCCCGGTTTTGCAAGGATTACAAGGAGCGTGGTCCTTTCGACGAAGCAGGAGCTTTACGTTACAGGCGCCCTGTCCATAGGCGCATCGCGATTCAAGATACTCAAGGACCATATCTTCCCGAACACCCTCTCCCCTTCTCTTGTGCTGTATTCAATAAGTCTTGGCACCGCAATGCTTGTGGCGGCGGGCCTGAGCTTTCTCGGTGCCGGGATACCACCTCCGACTGCTGAGTGGGGCGCAATGATAACGCTTGGCCTCCAGGCATACAATGACTGGTGGATGGCTGTATTCCCCGGACTTGCAATCACGGGCGCTGTCATGGGCTTCAACATGCTTGGTGAGGGACTCAGAGAGGCGATGGATGTGACGCTGAGGAGGTGATACGCTGGCAGGAAAGATCAACCTGAACGACTTTGTCCTGTACATAGACAACCTGTCAGTGGAATACACGCTCAAGGATGTGAGGATCAAGGCGGTCAGCAACCTTACTCTGGGCGTCAGCGAGCACGAGTCTGTCGGTATTGTCGGTGAAAGCGGATGCGGCAAATCCACGCTCGCAATGGCAATTGCACACATACTTCCCCAAAATTCTCTCATTACCGGCGGCCGTATATATTACAAGGGAAAAGTAATCGCGGATGCATCCACAGGCGCTTCTTACTCTTTCAGAATGAACAGAAGGCAGAAAAAGGTTGAGGGGGAGCTGAACCTGATAAGATGGTTCGGAATCTCGATCGTGTTCCAGGGTGCAATAAACTCATTGAACCCACTGTTCACCGTCGGAAGTCAG
Source organism: Thermoplasmata archaeon (assembly GCA_021811925.1). Classification (GTDB taxonomy): domain Archaea; phylum Thermoplasmatota; class Thermoplasmata; order Sysuiplasmatales; family Sysuiplasmataceae; genus JAJZXY01. The sequence goes on from JAKAPY010000037.1 coordinate 5,398, forward strand.
ATGATTGACATCTTCTACTACAAGATGTCAGACAGCAGAGAAGTTGCAAGGTCGAAGTGTGTTAAGCTGCTTTCAGCCGTGGGGCTGGAGCAGTGGGTTATGGATGCCTTTCCTCACCAGCTCAGCGGCGGAATGAAGCAGAGAGTGATCATAGCTATGGCGATCGCCCTGAAGCCAGCCCTCATAATAGCGGATGAGCCGACGACCTCGCTCGATGTCATTACCCAGTACAAGATCATAGAGGAGCTGCAGAAGCTGAGGGATGAGTACAGACTCAGCATCATAAACATATCACACGACATATCACTCGTTTCTCACCTTTCGGACCGCATTCAGGTGATGTATGCGGGCAGGGTGGTGGAGGAACTGCCTGAAAGCAGGTTTGCAAATGTGCAGCATCCATATACCCGCGCACTGATCGATTCAATGCCGTCGCTCACCGAGGACGTGTCCACAATCGAATCGATACCTGGCGCACCTCCGAGCCTTTCTTCCGAGATAGCTGGCTGTCCCTTCGCTCCCAGGTGCAGTTATGCCCGTCAGGAATGCACATCCCCCGAGACTGATCTGGACAGGGTAGTTGGCAAGGACCATTTCGTCAGATGCTCCGTCCTCCCCTTCGCATCGGGGGCAAACACGATCAGAAAGCTCAGGACATCGATTCCCAGGGTAATGTCCGAAAGAAAAGGAGAGGGAGCGCTGCTTACAGCTCACTCTGTAACACGCGTGTTCAAATCAAATGCAGGTCTCAGATCAGGCCTGAGGCTCGGATCCGGTTCGCCAGATATCCTGGCAGTGGACGAAGTTGATTTGACACTGAGATCCGGCGACACCGTGGGGCTCGTGGGTGAGACGGGAAGCGGAAAGACCACCTTCAGCAGGATAGTTGGGTTCCTCGACGAGCCGACGAAGGGGAGCATAGTATTCAACGGCAGGACAATTGATTTTTCAGATGCGAAGGGGATTCAAAAGCTCAGACCTCTTGTGCAGACAATCTTCCAGGATCCATTCCAGAGCCTGAATCCAAGGCACAACGTATTCATGCTTGTTTCCGAGCCCCTGGTGATTCACAGGGAGGGAATCACCGATGCCGAATTGAAGCTCGAGGTCGAAAAAATGCTTGCGACGGTTGGCCTCACGCCCCCAGAGGACTACATTTGGAAGTACCCTCACCAGCTCAGCGGCGGCCAGCGGCAGAGGGTTGCCATTGCCAGAAACCTGATTCTCAACCCGAAATTAGTCATTGCGGATGAGCCGATTTCGATGCTTGACGTTTCGCTACGGGCAGGCGTGCTGAATCTTCTCCGAAAGATGAAGGATTCGCATGACCTCTCGATGCTGTATATCACGCACGACATAGCCTCGGCGAGGTACATAAGCGACAGGATCATGGTGATATACAAGGGGCAGATCGTCGAAGAGGGGAAGGCCGAGGAAGTCACCCAGGCGCCCGTCCATCCGTATGCCCTTGCACTCGTCCTTGCGAGCCTCGGAATGGAGGGGAATCTCAGCCAGACGCTTGGGGAAAACATCTTCTCCGAGACGCCTGCAAATTCTGCAAACATGTGCAGGTTCGCACCGCGCTGTCCGCTGGCCACGGATGTGTGCTGGACTTCCTCCCCTGCTTTTGCCGAGTTCAAGGATGGCAGAAGGGCCAAGTGCCATTACTCTGCTGAAATATACAAGGCGCTATACGCTGCCGGAGGACCAGCCCGGAGCCTGCCCGAGTCCTTCAGGCTGCTGACCACCACTCTGAGGCAGTCTGTCACGGATGCGCCGAAGATATCAGCCTGAATATGTGCACCCTGCCGCTTGCCAGCATACTCTCAGCCTCCCTCCTCATCATCGCCAGATCGAACGAGTAGTAACTGTCCTCCGCCCATTTCATCTTCCCCAGCGCCCGCCTGAGCATCCTGAGCGTCGTTTCCGTCTCGTTCTTCTGGTAATGCACCAGCGCGCTCGCATAGAGTATTATGGACTGCTGCACCGCCTTCTCCTCTCCAGCAGCCACTCGCCACACGCCCTCAACCTTTTCATGTACTTCCCAGAACCTCTCCTGGTTGAAAAGCAGCCTTGCCTGCTCAAGCGTCTCCTGCTTCCCGGCCGGAATATCGTCCGCCATCAGGTCTGTAATGCTCAGCACCTTTCCCTCCGAGCTCAGTGCCTTAACCCCCTCCTCCGCGCTCTTTGCCTCTTTCGAGAAGAAGTCCACTTCAACCGCGAAGCTGCTTATCCTCGCGCTGTTGATCGTGCAACCGTAGCGGCCAAGGATATCCTTGTAGTGTGCCCTCACAACCCCGTACTGCCCGACAGCAGCATGGCTGCTGTTTTCGAGCCTGACCAGATAACGCGCGTAAGTGCTCATGCAAACAGACATGGACAGAGGAGTAAAGTACATAACTGATCTGAGCTGTCATCCGGCCTGTATGCGCTCCGAACTCAAAGTCCTGGAGGTCCCCTCCGGTGTGCCCACCAGGTCCACCGCAGGCGACGGCCTCTATTCCGGCTCCCTTGCCAGGGGTTGCACCCAGTGCATCAGGGGCGCAAAGATGGTCCTTTTCGTGACCGGTGTCTGCGACATGGGCTGCTTCTACTGCCCCGTATCGTTCAGGCGGAACAACAGGGACGTTGTATATGCCAACGAACGCCTGGTGACATGCGACCAGGACATACTCGACGAGGCGGCAAGCATGAAGGCGCTCGGAACGGGCATCACGGGCGGCGACCCCCTGATCGTGCCTGAACGGACTGCAAGGTACATCAGGCTGCTGAAGGAGTCTCTCGGCAGCAGGCATCACATACACCTCTACACAGGAAGGCCGAACATACCCGGCCTGCGCACAGTCGCAGATGCAGGCCTGGATGAGATAAGGGTGCATCCGCCAGAGAGCATCTGGTCCAGGTTCGGTGGAACTGCGTTCGAGAAGATGGTTGTGGAGTCCAGGAGGCTGGGCATGAGAGCCGGGCTGGAAGTGCCAGCCCTACCCGGGATGATGGACGAGCTCGCCGCTCTGATAAGATCGGCCTCAGAAGCGGGAGCGCAGTTTGTCAATCTCAACGAGCTTGAGGTGTCCGAAACAAATGCGGCAGAGCTGAGGGCAAGGGGTTTCGTCACCGCAAACGACTACTCTAACGCTGTATCGGGCAGCGACGATGTTGCAAGGGCCGTGACTGGCATGGACCTCGGCATGCCAGTCCACTACTGCCCGTCAACGTTCAAGGACTCGGTACAGCTCAGGGAACGCATCAGGAGGATAGCCTCTGTTGTGCGCTGGTCGGGGGAGGTTGTCACGGACGACGGCACGCTGCTGAAGGGCGTGGTTGAAACGCTGGATCCGGTCGCACTTTCCTCTGCGCTTGCAAAGAGGTTCCAGATACCGCCCAAGTACATCAGGGCCGACAGCGCAAGGAAAAGGGTGGAGATTGCCCCGTGGATAGCGGAGGAAATAGCGCCGGAGCTGGAAGAGACATGCTATGTTGTGGAAGAGTATCCAACCTCGGAGAGGACAGAGGTGGAGCGCAGGGCTGTCACGCAACGCTGATGCTCTGTATGTTGTGGTGCCTGTTGACTATGTCCCTTGCGATCCTGAGGTTTCTTCCTTCCTTGCCAATCGCCCTTCCCTTCACCGTGGGGTCGACAGTCACCGTCGCGTGAACGATCTTTCCCCTTTCCTCAATGACCACGTTCTGGACGCCGTAGTTGTGGAAGACATTCTTCACAAACTGTATCGGCTCGTCCGAGAACTCTATGATCTGTATGTCCTTGCCCGTCAGCTCCTTCATCTTTATCGCATTCACTCCCTTGCCCCCGACCGCCCTCTGGGCCTGGCCGGGCATTACGACAAAAACAAGCTTGTCCGGCGTGTCCATGCAGTCCTTGACCTGGCAGTGTGTCACAGACTCGAACATTGAGATGTAACGCAGTGTATCGGAAGTGAATTTCAATTTCTGCACAACAAATTACTCTCCGAGCAGAGCAGCGGAGCCGTCGTCCGTGATTGCCACGGCAGAAACAGAAAACCGTTTACCGCATGCGATACCCAGTTCGACGCTTCCGCCGCCGTACCTGTATGCCTTGACGCTCCTGAGCCTGGAAAAGTGCTCCGCGTCAGGTGCGTTGGACGCGTATATCACCGCTTTTGCCTTCTTCTTCGCAAGGCACTGCTTGACTTCGCTGGCGCCAAGCACTACCTTTCCGTCCGCAAGCGCGAGTTTGAGTGCGTTTTCAATGTCCATCTTCATTCCTTCTTTCCGGGCAAATATTCGATGTTGACTGCGCCAGTGCCGAGTGTAACAGGCTGTCCTACTATAATGTTTTCCGCAACACCGTCAAGCAAATCCTCCTCGCCTATTATTGCAGCCCTGAGCAGGTGGGTGCTCGTTATTTCAAATGCAGCCCTTGCAAGCACGCTCGATTTCCTGCCGGAGATTCCATGCCTGCCTATTGCCTTGACGCTGCCGTCGTTGGTCATCATGTCCGCGACGAGCATTATGTGCCTTATGTCGACGACAAGACCCTGTTCCTCAAGCGTCTTCGATGCCTCCTCGATAATGGCGTTCCTTGCGGCCTCGACACCCAGCACGGAGTAGATCTCCTCTATGTTGTTCGTCCGGACGCGCGTCTTGTCAATCAGCTGCGCAGACAGCTTTTCCGGCGCGGACTCGGCGATCTCGTTGTGCTTGGCCCTGTCGGAAGAGTCAAGGTAGGCGCCATAGCTGAGCTCGAAGGAGAGGAGCTCCTCAAGATTAGAACCCTCTGTATAGATGACGTATTCACCGCCCTCCTTCCTGAGGACGGCCCTTGTGATTCCGTCTATGCCCTTTATCTTCGAATCCTTTGCGATCTCTGATTTCTGGTGAAGTATCCTGAAGGAAGGCTCGGGTATTTCGATTGTAATCGTGTCCGTCTGCTTGTCAGATATAAGATCCTTCAGGCCGCGGGACTGGGAGAGCACTTCCCTGAGCCCCTGGATGCTGACGCCCTTCTTCTTCATCCTTTCGCTGTCGGGAAGCACATGGACCTTCATGTTGTGGATGTCCGTCTCAAGCGAGGCCACATCGAGGAGCGTTGCCGTCTCTATCCTGTTGCTGACCCACATGGCCAGGTCCCTGTCATCCGCAAACTCCCTTGCCAGGTGGACCTCCATCATGGGCGTGCTCGGTGCCCGTCTTGCATCTACTATCTCTATCAGCCTTGGAAGGCCAAGTGTGACGTTGATTTCGGCGACACCCGCGTAGTGGAATGTACGCATCGTCATCTGCGTTCCCGGTTCACCTATGCTCTGTGCCGCAACAATGCCTGCCGACTCGTTCGGGTCTATCAGGTGTTCCTCGTACCTGTCGCATGCCTTCGCCAAGATCTTCTTGAGTGTGGAATCCCTGACCTCGATCCCCTCGAGCCTGTCGGACACCTTCTCGATGACGCTTTCGGGCAGCTTCTTTTCCATCTCCTTCAGAAGCTTCAGGAGCCTCTTCTGCAGCTCCGTCCGCTCGCCCTCCTTCCTTATGACGTAAGACTCGAGCTCGGCCGGCTTTGCCTGCTGCTTCGCCTTCTTTGCGGTCGTCCTGCTTCTGGCGGTGGACTTCACTGCTCATCACCTTCTCCCATGTCGTAGTCCACTTCCTCGGCTTCCTCTTCCTCCTGCCCTTCCATCATGTCCATCTCAAGCGTGGCGTATGCGCTCGCCCTCTTCTCGTCGATCTTGGCAAGAATCTGCGCCTCGTCGCCAAGCGCCTCTATGAGTATTCCGTCCACGTCGACCGCATCTCCCTGTATGCTCCTGGAGGGGTCAATGCCGTCCTCGCCGTAAAGCACCTGGACGATGGAGTCGGCCGTGTTGCGCACTGTCCTGTCCTCTGTGACCTTTATGTCCTCAAGCGCGTTGATCAGCCTGCGCTGCATGTAGCCGGACCTTGATGTCCTGACAGCAGTGTCCACTATTCCTTCCCTGCCTCCCATGCTGTGGAAGAAGAATTCGGTCGGTGTCAGCCCGTCCTTGTAACTGTGCTTGACAAAACCCCTTGCTTCAGCGCCAAGGTCTCCCTGCTTGAAGTGCGGCAGCGTCCTGTTCCAGTAACCCCTGGAAAGCCTTTCGCCCCTGACAGCCTGCTGCCCGATGCAGCCAGCCATCTGTGAAAGGTTGAGCATCGAGCCCCTTGCACCGCATTTTGCCATTATGACTGCCGGGTTCTCCATACCCAGGTACTGGCCTGCAATGTCGCCGGCCCCGTCCCTGGCCCTGCCCAGGACCTTCATGACCTCTACCTCTAGAGTCTCTTCCATTGACCTTCCAGGCATCTGCTCGAGCTCGCCTGTCTTGTACTGCCTGACCAGTTCATTCACCCTGGCTACAGCCTTCTCAAGCGATTCTGCAATCCTGTTCTTCCCCTCGGACGGTATGTCCTCGTCCGCTATTCCAGTGGTGAAGCCCCTGACCATTATTGACGCTATGCTCAGCTTCGTCACGTTGTCAATGAAGTCCCTGACAACGTCAGACCCGTAATCCCTGGCGAGCTTGTCGATGACCTTTCCCTTGAATGCACCAACCGCCTTTTCGTCCATGGTGCCGACCTCAAAGTTGCCGTCCTTGATCCTGACGTATGCATCGTACTCGCACTTCTCGTACAGGCATGGCTCACAGTTGACGCATATTGACGACTTGAATGCCATGCTGAGCGTCGCCGGGAGTATGAGCGAGAAAAGCTGCTTTCCGCTCCACAACTCCCTGCCTGCCTTGTCGGTCATCAAAGGCTCCGGGAGTTCCCTGTGGTGCTTCACCGTCGAGAGAATGATCATGACTTCCTCCTTGGAGAAGAGGGAGTTCATGTATGTCAGGAGGAAAGCGCCTGTGATGTGGTCGTGTATTGCACCTATTACCGGCCCGCCGAATCTTGGCGACAGCACATGCTCCTGCACCTTCATCAGCACCTTCGCTTCCGCCCTCGCCTCCTCGCTCTGGAGCACATGCAGGTTCATTTCATCGCCATCGAAGTCTGCGTTGTAGGGCGGGCAGACGCTCAGGCTGAGCCTGAACGTCTTTCCGGGCATGACACGTACCTGGTGGCCCATCATTGACATCCTGTGAAGGGACGGCTGCCTGTTGAAGAGCACAATGTCGCCGTCGGTGAGGTGCCTCT
>JAKAPY010000038.1 GCA_021811925.1 Thermoplasmata archaeon
GGACTTTTCAAAGCAGGAAATTTCATTTGTCCTGAAGAAGGCAAAACAGATGGTCCCTTTCGCAAACGGCGAAGAGAAGTCAAATGCTCTCGAGGGCAAGATTCTTGGCACTCTCTTCTATGAGCCTTCAACGAGGACCAGGCTTTCCTTCGAATCGGCGATGCTGAGGCTCGGCGGGGCGGTGATGGGGTTTTCCTCCCCGATGGGCACCTCGATTGAGAAAGGGGAAAACCTTTCAGACACCATCCGTGTCACAGAAACATATGCGGACATACTTGTGATAAGGCATCCGCTGGAGGGTGCGGCACGCCTGGCAGCCGACCTGAGCACGAAGCCCGTTGTCAATGCAGGGGACGGCGCCGGACAGCATCCGACCCAGACGATACTCGACCTCTTCACGATGCTTGAGAGCAAGGAGAAGCTTGAAGGGCTCAATGTAGTCATACTCGGCGACCTCAAGTTCGGAAGGACTGTCCACTCCCTTTCGGAGGCGCTGGCACTTTTCGGTGCAAACCTCACCTTCGTCGCACCACCTTCTCTTGAATTGCCAAAGGAGGTCATTGCCGAGATAGAGTCGAAGGGCTGCAAGCCAAGGTATGCAACTGCCCTCGAGGACGCGGTGAAGGATGCAGATGTGCTCTATGTGACAAGGATACAGAAGGAGCGGTTTGCAGACGCGACGGAGTACGCGAAGGTTGCAGGCTCATACAGGATAGACTCAAAACTGCTTTCCAGGGGCAAGTCAACTCTTTCGGTCATGCATCCGCTCCCGCGCATCAGCGAGATAGCACCCGAAGTGGATTCGACATCACATTCACTTTACTTCAAGCAGGCAGCATACGGTATCCCGGTGCGAATGGCAATACTCTCATTGCTTCTGGGGGTGGAATTCTGAAGGAACTGAAGGTCCAGCCTATACGGAACGGCACCGTTATAGACCATATTGAAACAGGTGCCGCACTGAGCGTGCTTAAAATACTCGGCGTTACGGGGGAGAACGTAAAAAGCACTGTAAGCGTGGCCATGCACGTGAGGAGCAAGAAGGATGAGTGGAAGGACATTGTGAAGATCGAGGACAGGGAGCTCTATTCGGACGAAGTGAACAGAATTTCCCTAATCGCGCCCCGGGCCACAATCAACATAATCAGGGATTACAACGTTGCCGAGAAGATGAAGGTCGAGCTTCCATCGGTCGTGAGGGGCATAGTAAGGTGCGCCAATCCAAACTGCGTAACAAACAGCAACGAGCCTGTGGATACCAGCTTCCTCGTTGTGAGCCAGAGGCCGCTGACGCTCAAGTGCCATTTCTGTGACAGGATTCAGTCCAGCGTGGAGAAATACATAATCTAGTTCAGCCAGGGCGCTTCCTTTCTGAGCTTCGTTGCCACTTCTTCCATACCGCGGAGAGCCTTTTCCGTCGCCTGAGAATCCTCGAGCACTCCCACCAGTATGTAATTGGAGCTCACTGGGAAAAGAAGAAGCCTGTTGCCTTCAAAGGTCGCAACTATGTTGTCCACCTTCCCTGCCTTGACATCCCCCTTGACGGCCTCGGCTGCGCTGAATACTATTGCGGTCATGGCCGCGAATGTCTCCTTCTTCTGCTGGCTCACCGAGTCCCCGGCCACGAGCAACCCTGTTCTTGAAACAATTGAGCATGATGTGAGAGGACCTTCTGAAACGAGCTTGTCTAGAATCCGCTCCTCGGTCTTCTTGTTCGCTGTTTTGCTCTCCACCGTGGTGTGTTCAACTCCTTTGTATGCGCATACCCATCGTGGATTTCCAATATAATATTATTCGTGCCGGAAAAGGACTCGTGTGACAATGGCCCTCAGCTTTCTATCTTGCCGCCACACTTGCCGCAGAAGGTATCACCCTTCGAGAGCTGCTCTCCGCAAGACGGGCATTGAAGTGTGATCCTTCCTCCGCACTTCCTGCAGAAGCTGTCGCCTGCCTTCAGCGGTGCACCGCACTCCCCGCATACATGGTTTGCCGCCTTCGGAGTTTCAACACTCTTCTCAGGTGACTGCGGCGGGATCGCCTGTATGTTTGTTTCGCCGCCTCCATCTCCTGCCAGCGACCTGCTGGCCCTCACTGCAAGCCTAAGCGCTTCATCGTACCTTTCATCTTCAAAATTCTCTTTTGCCTCTGCCAGGATCTTGGCCGGTATCTCGGTATTCTTACTTTCACCGGATGCCTTCTCCACTTCAGTTTCTACTGACCTGATTGTGAAACTTGCTTCGGCGTAGTTCCTTGGCAGCTTCTTCTGTGTGACTGGCGGCTGCGCCTCGGCGGGGGGTGGCGCCTGCCTGATTTCCTGTCCTTTCTGCGCACTTGATGTTTCGCCTGCAGCTTGCTTCGACAGCCCGCCGGTCTGCCTCACGCTGGCAGACTTGATATCGAACAGTGTGTTCCTTGCATCTTCGGCGAGAAGCTTGGCATTGGTGAAATTTCCCATTTCGAGCTCAGCATCCGTCTGCCTCACAAGAGGTTCAGCCCTGGCCACGTCGTAACCCTGGGCCCTGAGGTTTCTCATGATTGCCTTCGTTGTCACGGAGGCGTTGAATGCCTCCTCCCTCGCGACGCCGGCCGCGAGCCTTGCTCTCCTCTTCCTCGTCAGCCTGCCTCTTGCGTAACTCCATTCCAGGTAGCCTGCCAGGATGAGGACCGCTATCAGGACGGCTAGGATGAATGCGGTCTGGATGGTAAGGTTCAAGTCATTTACCCTCTGCGATAGTCTGCAGTTGCACAAATAAAGCTTACTGAGTCGTTCTCACAGAAAAGCAGCGGGGAATGGCCGACAGCGCTCTAAGCGATTTAGCACCTTTATAACGGCAAACTTCATCGTTATCCCGAAGGATATCGATTAATTTGCCTGGGCACTAAAGGCAAAACCCCTTGCGGGGCCAAGCTTCCCGTTGGCTCGCGCACAACAGTACCACAGGGAACGTAGGTGGTCTTAACTTCTGGGATCGGACGAGACCAGGTGTGACACCACCACTTTGGCCGTCGTACCATTCCTGAAAATCAACAATCCGATTCCCTATTTATGCCTTTGCAGGGACGGATGCGAAATCAGCACTTGCATCAAATCACAAGTGCACCGGCGATGAGGCAGGCGACAACAATAGAGGCCAGATTGTTCGTTTGCTTGCCAATCAGTCCGTTTCTCTCAAGCGTTGCCCCGAGCAGGCTGTCAGTCAACGAGCCAAGAAGGCCAAGCACCGCCGTAAGGGGAATGAAGTATGCCGGAAGTGGCTGGCCGAGGAGCACCATAAGGACGTATCCAACCACCGATATGAACAGGGCGCCGCCAAAGGAGGCGGCTGTACCTAGTGCGGATATGCCTCCGTCGGTTCCAGGCGGGACGGGCCTCATCGTGGTAATTAGCCTCGGATGCCTGTCAATCACACCGATCTCGCTTGCAAGCGTGTCGGCGGTCGCCGCGCCAATCGCCACTGTATAAATTATTGCGTAGTCGGCCTGGGAGCCATGACTTGCAAGCACCGTGCTGAGCAGTGCGATAAAGACAGCGGGAAGACTGTTTCCCACCACGTTGAGGCTGCCCCGTTCTCCTTTCCTTCCCTCCTGGAGCCCCATTCTGGCCTTCTCCAGTATGCGGAACCTCGTTGTGACGAACGCCGCCGCAACAAAGGTGAGAATGAGCAGGAGCCAAGAAAGGTTGCCCAGCAGCCCGATGAGCGAACTGACTGTGAATGCGGCAACCGACCCCGCCAGAGTGAGCATCTTCTGCCTGTAGGCTGCGTAACTGAGCAGCAGGCTGAGAATGATGGATATTATCCCCTCTGGCAATGAGGCAAGCATCAGTAACAGTCCCAATTCCAGGGCGGTACTATAATAACGCTCCCCTTTTCTTCAGAAGCAGTGATAGCCTCGGGTTCTTTTCAATCAGCCCGAAGATGCGCTTTGCCTGTTGCAGTGCAGTTTCCTCGTCGCCGCACGGATTCACAAGCAGCCTGCCCGTTCTGTAAAGCGTACATGTATGGCCAGGGAGCTCTACGTCTATCATGAACCCCGATTCCCTCACATTGCAGCCGTTTTTCTTCAGGACCCTGCCGCATTCTGCCAGAGGCAGCTCGTATAGCCTTGACGGGTAGACAACGTAGGAATTACCGGTGCATGGCCTCGCAGTGAGAAAATCCACTCCTCAGGCCTCCTGTTCGCTCTTCTTGATGAAATCAAGCTCTTCAAGAAGCAACCTAATGCTCTTCCTGAGTTCCTCTATGGTGCCCTCATTGCCGACTACCCTGTCTGAAAGGGCTATCACGTTGCCGAGACCCCATCCCAGCTCCCTCCTGTCCCTTTCATCAAACTCCCCGTGGCTTAGAGGCACATCCTCCCTGTTCCTGGACTTCAGCCTCTCGTACCTTGTCACTGCAGAGGCAACCACTGCCACAACGACTGCGTCCTTCCCAAAATGGCTCCTGAAATATGCAACTTCGGCCTCGCTCCTTGTCCCGTCGATCACGGTGTTTCTGCCGCCCACCCGTTTGACCGTCCTTCTTGCCCAGACATCGTTGCCCCGTTTCAGCCTCTCTTCGTTTGCAATGCGTGCGACGTTCTTTCCGGTCTGTTCAAGCCCGTACTCGTCCACCTTCTCCCTGACTATGTCGCCCATCTGCACAACGGGTATGCCGAGCGATTTGCAGTAAACAGCGAATTCTGTCTTCCCCGCCCCTGCCATCCCGGAAATTATGAGTGCCTTCAAGAACTCTCGACATAAAGGAAAACCAGCCTGTTTAAATACTATGCTGAGGTCGAAGCCCGACCCGGGAAGCAAAATCCCGCAAGGCGGCAAAGTACGCTGCCGACCGGACTGCACCGTTCCCGGGCGGCCATGAACCGCCGATTGCGCCTGCCGGCGGCAGGCCGAGCTTGAAATAATGTATTAATACCCGTAGCGTCTTTAAAAAACGCTGCAATCAGCCCATATAAACTCCATAAACAGGCGTGATGACAAATGGCAGAAGATAACATCATCTACATTGGCAAGAAACCAGCAATGAACTATGTCCTGGCGGTAGTAACACAATTCAACAGCGCGGGAAAGGACGTTACGATCAAGGCCAGGGGCAAATCGATCAGCAGGGCTGTCGACGTCGCCGAGATAACGAGGAACAGGTTTCTCAAGGAAGCGCTTGTCAAGGACATCAAGATAACAACCGAAATGCTGAAGGAGGAGGACGGGACGACATCCAACGTCTCCTCGATAGCGATTGTCCTGGGCAAATGAGCACTCACTCAATTGGTGTCTTCTAGCCGCAGACAACATCTTTCGCCAGCGCCTGCGCTGCTTTTGTTGCGGACTTCGAACCATTTAATTACGCGAAGCTGTTACCGAATCAGCAAGGTGCTTTCCCGATGGTCAAGAGAAAAATGGTCTACCTTTTTGAGGAAGGGAGCGCAGAAATGAGGAACCTGCTGGGCGGCAAGGGAGCTGGCCTGGCTGAAATGACACGGCTTGGGCTCCCTGTCCCGCCCGGTTTCACCATTACCACAAACGTCTGCAACATATTCTACAGGCTGGACAGGAAGTTCCCCCCCGGGCTCAGGAGAAGGGTGCACGAGGCGCTCAGGACGGTTGAGCAGAAGATGGGGAGGGCATTCGATTCCGATGAAAGGCCGCTTCTCGTGTCTGTGAGATCAGGTGCCAGGGTTTCGATGCCCGGCATGATGGACACCGTGCTGAATCTTGGCCTGAATGACAGGACGCTCGCCGCCGTAGTGAGGGAAACAGGAAACGCGAGATGGGCTTATGACACATACAGGCGTTTTGTGCAGATGTTCGGGAACGTTGTCATGGGCGTCGAGCACGACGAGTTCGAGCACATACTTTCCGAGGTGAAATCCAGGCGCGGTATCGTGCTGGACACGGAACTGAGCGAAGAGGAACTCAGGGATATAGTCACAAAGTTCAAGCAGAAGATCAGTGAAAAGACTGGTAAGACCTTCCCGGAGAAGCCCGAGCAGCAGCTGTGGGAAGCAATAAGCGCAGTTTTCGAATCATGGAACAACAGGCGTGCCATCACCTACAGGAAGCTGAACGGCATTCCTGAAGACTGGGGAACCGCGGTCACCGTCCAGTCGATGGTGTTCGGAAACATGGGCGACGACTGTGCAACTGGCGTAGCCTTCACGCGCAACCCGTCCACAGGTGAAAACAGGTTCTACGGCGAATATCTGCCAAACGCCCAGGGCGAGGATGTTGTCGCGGGAATAAGGACTCCCCAGCCGATCAACAGGGAGGCGGGAAAAGAAGGCGCTTCGCTTGAAGAAAGAATGCCGGAGGTCCACGGCCAGCTGATCGCCATAAAAGCGCAGCTGGAATCCCACTACAAGGACGTTCAGGACATAGAATTCACAATTCAGAACGGCAAGCTCTACCTTCTCCAGACAAGGAGCGGAAAGAGGACCGCAGGCGCTGCTGTCAGGATAGCAGTTGACTTGGTCAACGAGGGGCTGATTACAAAGGAGGAGGGTATGCTCTCCGTCAACCCGTCCACACTGGACCAGCTGCTTCACCCCGTGTTTGACGAAAAGGCTGAAAAGAGGAGAATAGGCAAGGGGTTACCAGCCTCGCCCGGGGCTGCAACAGGCAAGGTCGTCTTCGATGCCGAGCAGGCGGTCGAAATGGCGGGCCGTGGCGAGAAGGTAATACTGGTCAGAACCGAAACTTCCGCCGAGGATATCCACGGAATGGCGGCGGCCCAGGCGATACTTACGGCCACCGGAGGCATGACTTCCCATGCAGCTGTTGTCGCCAGGGGCATGGGCAAGACATGCGTCGCAGGCTGCTCCGACATAGCAATCGATTATTCGGCTGGCCATTTCAGGAGCAGCGGTGGAGTCACAGTCTCCAGGGGGGACTACATAAGCGTTGACGGGACCGAGGGGATCGTGTACCTGGGCCAGATTCCCACAAGGAGAGCCGAGGTTACATCGTACTTCAAGACATTCCTTGACTGGGCGGACGAAATCAAGAGGCTTGGAGTGAGGGCGAACGCAGACCTGCCAGTCGACGCGAGGGTGTCAAGGCAGTTCGGTGCAACCGGAGTGGGACTTGTGAGGACCGAGCACATGTTTTTCGGCGCAGACCGCCTGCCTCACATGAGGAGAATGATTCTGTCCGAGACCACGGAGGACAGGAAGATTGCGCTTGAATCTCTGCTCCCGTACCAGAAGTCGGACTTCATTGGGCTTATGAGGGAAATGGACGGCTTTCCAGTAACCATAAGATTGCTCGATCCGCCTCTCCATGAATTCCTTCCCAAGGGGGAGGCTGAAGTGAGGAGCCTTGCGCACGAGATGGGCATCGAGCCGGAGAGGGTAAGGGCAAGGACCGAGGCGCTGAGGGAGCTGAACCCGATGCTCGGCCACAGGGGCTGCAGGCTCGCCGTGACATATCCCGAAATCTATGAAATGCAGTGCCGTGCAATATTCGAGGCGGCATGCGAACTCAAGAAGGAAAACCGCAACCCGGTGCCTGAGGTAATGATACCGCTCATTGCCGGGAAGGAGGAACTGGAGCTGCTCAAGAAGGATGTTGACAGGGTGGCAGGCGAAGTCTTTTCGGCTTACGGCTTCAGCGTCCATTATCTCGTCGGAACAATGATAGAGCTTCCGCGTGCGGCACTTCTCGCTGACGAGATAGCCGAAATTGCAGAGTTCTTCTCTTTCGGCACGAACGACCTCACCCAGACAACCCTGGGAATAAGCAGGGACGATGCCGGAAGGTTCCTTCCAGACTACGTGGGCAAGTCTCTCCTGAAGTACGATCCCTTCCAGACGATCGATGAAGAGGGCGTCGGGGAGCTTGTCAGGATTGGCATACAGAGGGGAAAGAAGGTCAACAAGCATCTTGAGACGGGCATCTGCGGGGAGCACGGCGGTGATCCTAAGAGCGTCGAGTTCTTCCACAATGCCGGCCTCGACTATGTCAGCTGCTCGCCCTACAGGGTCCCGGTGGCGAGACTCGCCGCGGCCCAGGCTGCCATAAGGGGCAGGGTGAAAAAGTCGGGCACCGACCAGGACTGAGATATCAGAGTGTAAGCGTCATCTCCTTCTCAATCAGCCTGTAGTCCTTCTCTTCCGCCGCATCGGGATCGGCGGAAATGATGAAGAAGCCGCCCGTGTAGGAAACCTGCTCCCTGACCATCTGGATGAAGCGCAGCACCGACCTGAAGTCGTACTGAGTCACCAGGTATTCCATCCCCTCGAGCACGACGGCCCCTCCGCCCGGTTTTGAAAGGAAGTCCCTTATTTCGGACGCCAGGCCGGCCAGATTGCTCCTGACCTTTGCCCTTATTCCTCCGTTTTCAATCACGTCCTTCTCTATCCTTGTGAGCCAGATGAAATCTATCTTCCCGCCGTTCAGCCCGTAGCGGGCAACTGCCTTGAAGGGGTCGGTTCTTGTCACCGACATGCCCCTCATGCCTCTCTCCGTGAGCCTTGCGAATATTGCAAATGCCTTGTCGGGCCTTTCCTCCCTGACCATTATGGAATCGCCTTCCGAGAGGCCCGAGGCAAGCTTCGACCTGTCCTCGGGCACCGAGAGCATTATGCCCAGCAGCCTCTGAAGCTCCCCTTTTTTCATCTCCACGGACTGCTGGATCATGTTCTTCCTCGTGCGGGCGAGTATCTGAAGCTCGTGAGGGGAGTACGACCTGCTGCCGATAGCAAGGACCTCGCTCCAAACCTCGTTGAGGGCGTCTTCGTACCCTTTCAGGAATCCCTTGGCGTAGTCCTCTCTTTCTCCCATAACCAGACCTGTTCAGTTTTCAATCAATGCTATCTGTTTACTAAACAGTTTGCGCCCTGTTCAGTCCAGCACTTCGAGATCAAGCGCCATGTGGTCCGAAAGTGCCGAATACCCCTTGACTTTCCTCATCGACACCGCCCTTACCCTTCCGCAGCAGTACCTATCAACTATCAGCCTTCTCCATTCCTCTTCCATCCCGTGCCTTACCTCTTCGTGGAAATGAATGACTGTTCCCTTCCTGCCCATCGAGAGCGCCTTCTGGAGATAATCCCTTGTCCCCTCCAGGTACCCCATGATTATGCGGTCGCAATCCGCTACGTCCAGTTCCCTGTTGTCCGCGTTGACGGCGGTGTATATGGAGGAGACGCTGTTTGCCTCCATCGTTTTCTTCAGGTACATGAATGTGTCAGTGTCGGCCTCCGATGCTATGATGCGCGCAGGCGAGCCGTGGACCGCAATGGGCATGGAAAGGTGCCCTATGCCTGCAAACATGTCCACAATCGTTTCGCCCGTGCAGTCCATCGTCGACATCCTGATCCGCTCGTCGTGATTCGACGAGGAAAACATGACGCTTGCAGCATCCAGAACATAATCGACGCCGTTTTCCCTGTGGACCGTCTCGCCACCTTTGCCATAGACGAGTCGCATGGATGGTTTCCTGTATTTCCCCCTCATCCTACCCAGAACCACGTAGGCGCTTTCCGCGTTCAGTGCAGCCGCATATGCGCGGCCTATCTCGAAGGCGTGCTCAAGGAGCCCCGGATCCAGCTTCAGTATCAGAGATCGGCCCACCATCTCCCACTTTTTGGGCAGCAGCTTCCTGAGAGGCTCATCCAGGCCCGTTTCCATGACAGCAGCGGCGTAAGGGTCGCCTGAATATCTCCCTTCGAAAATTCCTGCATCCGCCTGCCTGGCTTCCACACCTTCAGGCAGCTCCGCCGGCATTTCCTTCAGTGGTATGACGACATCACCGCCCCGCGCCACAACCCTGAACCTCTGGTCAAGGAGTCCGGCGCCAATGAGGTACTGCATCGCACTCTTCCTCTCACCTGCTGCTACAAGCAATGCAGCGCTCGGTACCATAGGTGAGGCATTCAACCGACCGGTTTTTAATAGTTATCGGTGATTTTGTCCGTCGATGCTCAGGGTCATCATGCCACTGCTCGTTCTTTCACTCCTGCTCGGCTCCATCCAGCCTGCAGTCGCGGGTCCCGCAAACTACCAGAACTATGCCGACAGGCTTCTTGTCGTTGTGAAAACGCCTCAGCTGTCTCCGGGACAGTCCGGCCCCATTGAGCTGAAGGTCCTGAACCCGTTCAACTACACGATCTCGAATGCAACTGTCAGGCTTGTGATATACAGCTACGCAACAACAGATTCAGAGGTCTCGGTTGTTTCCCTTCCTTCTTCCCAGCAGCCTTCTTTTGCCGGCGGCGGGACGGCAGCCTACCGCAATCTGAGCAGGCTCGGCCCGCTTGCATCGTATTACCTCAATTTTACCGTGGCCACTACACAGTCTACAAGGCACGGTGACTTCTTCAACACGGGGACATACTTCGTAAGCACCTACCTTTCCTTTTCGCTCAACGGGAGCACCATACGCATGGCTTCAAAGGGCGTTTTCAGCCAGTCCCAGTGGAGCAGGATTCTCGTCCAGGGAACAGGGACCACATACCTGAATTACAGCTATCTCAACGGAACGCTGGGGTACCAGGGTGTGCTGCCGGACACATCCTTCACGGTCAACTCGCCTTCCCCCGTCTACCTGCTGTGGATTACGGGTGGCCTCGCAGGTGTATTCGCAGCCTTCTCCTATGTCCTGTACAGGGTCGAAAAGAAGCGCAGGCACAGATGATCAGAAGAGCGCACGAATCAGCTGGGGCGAGAAACGCCACAGTGATGGTTCCCTTGAAAGCAGTAAGGGTGAAAGCTCTGTTGGAAAATCTATGTCCCCCGTTGAGAGCACCTCCTTCAGCGAGCTCTCGTCGAGTATACGGAAGAGCAGGTCGAGCTTTGAATCGCTCATCTGCAGGAAAATCCTTCTAACAAGGGCGGCACGTTCAAGTTCCTTCCCCACGCCCTTTTTCCAGCCGCTTTCGTACATCGAGAGTGATTTCCTCGTCATTCCGCCCCTCTCGTGCGCGGAGAGTGCGACCCCGGCTGCAAGCTTTGCCGCAGCCATGCCTGTGAAAATACCCCCGCCCGAAATGGGTTTCACCTGCCCCGCAGCGTCACCCACTATCAGCACGTTGTCGTCGACCATTCTTCCCCTGTTTCCGATCGGAATGGGCCCTGCCGTTATGTTGAGCGTCCTCCTGACGCCGAGCTTCTCAAGAAGTTTCTTGAAGTAGTGGTCGGCCGTGTTCGCGCCTGCCGATATTCCCAGGCCGATTCTTGCAAAACCGCCCGCGGGTATGGACCATGCGAAGAAACCAGGCGCCACTTCCGACCCGAAGAAAAGGCTCACCGCATCTCCCTCGTCAAGGCCGGCCGCGACCGCATCCGTCTGGATGCATGAGACCATCTCCCTGAATCTTGTCAGGCCGAACTTCCTGCCCACCGCAGAGGACACACCATCAGCCCCGACGACCAGGCCCGCCTCCACAATTCGCGTCTCCCCTCCCTGCCTGAATGAAATCCTGACGCCGCCCGGTATCCTTTGCGCGTCTGTGAAGGTTGCCCCCATAAGCGTCTCGACTCCGTTCCTTGCTGCCGTTTCCGCGAGGTGGATGTCAAGGCCGCTCCTGTCGATCACATAACCCTTCGGCTCGCTTCCGCGCAGCGAGAGCCTGCTTCCGTTCGGCGAGATGAAATCCACAGAGCCGATGATATTGTGCCACCTGTCGAGTCCGCTCATCTCGATCACCCTCGGGCTGACAAGCCCGGAGCACTGCACCGGCTTTCCCACCTCGAAGTTCTCCTCCAGGAGGAGCACGCTCATCTTCCCGGCAGTTTCAGCCGCGAATGTGAGTCCCGCAGGTCCACCACCGATGACAACAGCATCATATTTTCCGGAGACCATTTCCAGTTTCCTCGTGAATTTCCAGCGTGATCAGAACACAGGCACTATCTCGTCACCGTCAACATCGCCGACGTCGTCCCCGCTGATTCCGAGTTCGGGTATTTCGGGAAGCCTTATGCCGTACCGCTTGAGCGACGCGCCTACCTTCATTACCGCCGACCTCCATGCACTCTCCTTTTCAGAAAGAAGTGGTATTCCAAGACCGGCATCCCTTGCAATGTCCTCCATCCTTTCGTTCACTTCGACGAAGTAATGGGGCAGCTTCCAGAAAGTGTTCGACTTGGCCGGAAGTTTGTATGTTATCAGGGACAGGAATATGAAGCCGGCCTTGATCTGCTTTGTCACAAGCCTCTTCCTTTCTTCATTCATCTTCTTGGCGCCGTCAGCCATCACAAGCTGTGTGAACGCGTAATGCCTTGTCTCGTCCACTGCAATGTTCCTGAATGCTTCCCTGAAGGTTTCGATCTTAGTGTTGTTTGACATCTGGGTGAATACGGTTGTGGCCGCCGCCTCCCCCATCATGAAAGACGTGAAAAGCACATCGGTCGAGTACTTGTTGTATGACTCGAGATAGACCTTCCAGTATCTTGCGCCGTTGTACCACGTCCATATGATATTCGCCCTCGCCCGTGCCTCGAAGTCGTCCTTGGGCTTGAAATTCATCGGAAAACCGGGACACAGCTTGTTTATGCACATTCCGC